>DNGD01000223.1 GCA_003486725.1 Rhodospirillaceae bacterium | reverse complement strand
GGTTCAAATCCTCTAGGGCACGCCACCCTACGCTAAAGCTTCGGGTGGCAGGCCACCTTTTGGTGGTCTGGCAGCCGAAAACAAAAAGGTGTAGGGTGCCTCCCGAAGCTTTAGCGCAGGGAGGCTATATCCGTGTGGTACGTCTATTTTCTTAAACTGGATAATGAAGATATTATGTTGGGTCAACGAATGATCTAAAACGTCGTTTTTCATCGCATCAATCCGGACAAGTCGATGCTACAAAACCATTCCTGCCAGCCAAGTTAAAAAGCTATGTTGCTGTAGAAACCGAAGAAACAGCAAGAAGGCTTGAGCGGTATTTTAAATCAGGATCAGGAAAGGCTATTGCTACAAAGCGTTTTGAACTTATCGGATGCCTATGACTTGATAGAAGAAGAAACCGGGTGACTCTAAAGAAGAGTTTTCAACGCAGCCTGTCGTCTTGCCTTCTAACGATGCTGGCCAATCTCCAGGTGCGCTATCGTCCAGCAACGCGGCTGACGTAAAATCACCGAGAGGCAGCACCTCCGCGTGCGCCGTACCAGCAGCCAAGGCATTGGCCTTGAGGTTGACTTCATCGCACACACCCTCGTCTACCCGGATCACGGCGAAACGCTGTCCTGCCGCCCCGCCCGTGCCGGGAAAAGCTATAAGAGGATACAGCCATACATCTGTTGCCGGCGTTGCCGCCATCGTGGGCGAAGGCGACGTGATACCACCACCGGCCGGCGCAAAAAGATGCGTATCAAGAGAGGTTAGCGTCGGGTCTATAATTACAGAGTCGAAATCGATGCCGTTACTCACGATGCGTTCAAAACCAATTTTTAAATGTTGCCCTATATCGATCAAAGCAGCTGCCTTGGTTCGGCTGCTTTCATTCGTTGTGCCAGCCGTGAAAGCAGAACTGGCTGCTGTGATGACTGCCGCCAGAATCCCGAGTATAGCAATAATAAACAGGATAGGTCCGATAGCGATGCCGGTCGTAGGTGCGAGACGACGGTGCTGTTTTTCCGAAGAAGATGAAATCATGTCCGTCCTTGCGGCAACATTTGAAACATGCTCCTAGCCACGTACCGCATCAGCCTGCTCTTGACTTTTGTCATCAAGCAACCTGAGGATTGAACAGACAGACGCACGAGTATTTACGCGAATCTTCTATCGTAAAAAGCTACGAAACGTCAATAAATGCTGATTATTTATACATAAAAACAG
Organism: Rhodospirillaceae bacterium; assembly: GCA_003486725.1. GTDB lineage: Bacteria > Pseudomonadota > Alphaproteobacteria > UBA9219 > UBA9219 > UBA8914. The sequence goes on along the minus strand of DNGD01000223.1, from coordinate 4,712 downwards.
GGTCTTTGAATATGTTCGCATGCAATTTGTGCAACTGGTTTGAGGACAATATACCTTCGCATGCTCATGGCGTGAATCACGGATCAGCGCGCCGATCAAGAACAAAGAGCCCATCGTGATTGCGTCAACTCCTCTAGGGCATGACGCCAATGCTATCAAGCATTATAGGGAGTGAATCGTCCGGCTTATTTTGCTTTGTCGCTATGTGGTTTATAGAAGACAAACTCACCAATTTCGGCTGTCTTGATGTATTTCCTAGACCAATTTGGCTTTTCTTTTTTTTGATGGAAATACATCGCGCCATAGGTTTGATCTGTGAGTTGCCGGTTGAGTGCTTTTCGGGCTACTTCCTTGGCAATCGCGTAGGGTTCTTCCTCCTCTGCATCATCTGAACGTCCATCACACCACCATGAGAATTGGCAAGAGCCCTGCTCCTGACCCTGTTTGACGACGTCACAAACCGTGTTTGGAAAGCCTTCATGGCCAAGCCGATTCATAACGACATTGGCGATCGCTTCCATACTGGCAACTTGCTCGCCTCTCGCCTCCCAGTAGATGGTGCGCGAAAGGCAGGTGATTGCATCATTCAAAGACTTTTCACCGCTAGGGTCGACCCCTTGTGCCTCAGGCCGCGTGATTTTTTTGGATGGCGAAGCGGGTGTAGCCTTGCTGTCATCGGCCACAATTTCCTTCTCGAGGACTTTTGCCTTTCCCTGAGCGGTTTCTGACACCTGTGTTTGGTCAGCCAAAACCACTTGGCCCAAAAGAAAAATTGCAGCAAAGCAGATTACGAAAGCTCTTATTCGGCACATCATCAGACCTCCCGTGTGTAGCAGAAGTACAATGAACATAACCAAAATTGACCGATCATGTCTCTCGCGTGTTGAGACATAATGTAATTGAAAAACTAAACAGGGGTCGGGGCGGCGTCGATGAGAGGCTGCGCCGTGGGATGTACAAAAGGCATAATTAACGCAACCCTACTGGCATCCGGTGCCGCGCGAGACGCCTGTGCAACGCCACGCGCCGCGTTACTCCAACTGGCGACCTTTGTCGGCTTTGCAGGTTCAACCTCGAAATAAGGTGTTGTGACTCTTGTCGGATGCGGCTGAAGCACGACCTTCGTTACAGCGCCCTTTTCATTGAAGCTGACTTTTTCAACGCACGCCGTACCAGGATCGGCGCAAGGCCCTTGGATTATTACCTGATTGACAGGGGCGCAGCCTGGTGAAGCGCAAGCACCAGTTTCGCACGGATCGACCGGCGGGGCTGGCGGCGTCATAATAATCTGCGGCGGTGGAGGTGTCGTAACAACTTGCGGTGCTGGATAGGCATGAGGAGGCGGAACCAAATAGCCGGGACGATCAACGACAACATTATGCTCGACCGGCGTTAATGTGATCTTGGGTCGATGATAATGGTGAATGCGTTTGGGCGTGATGTGCTGCTTGGGTTGAGACACCTGCTGATGGGCAGGGCGCGCATGAGGATGATGGTGATGGGGATGGTGGTGGTGTGGGTGGTGATGATGTGGGCGCGCCGCGGTATGTTTCGTTGGCGCTTTATGCTGAACCGGTTCTTTGTGCTGAACTGGCGCTTTGGCCGCAGGCTGTGGTTCCTGAGGCGCGGCAACCACGGGATGAACAGGCTCTGCAGGCACTATAACTAGTTGTGGCGGGGGCTGAAGGGGTGGCGGAGGACCGCAGCCACCCGTCCCACAATAATCCGGCACATACGCGGTGGCGGGGGGCGTGTAAATAACGGATCCGGCGTCGCCGACAGGCACAGGAGCCGCAACCGAGCTATGAATGGTGAACGCATCCTCGGAGACGACTCCTAGAATGCCACCCACCGCGCCAAAAAAGGCGCCTTGAATGGTGAGACGTCCCCACCCTGGTTTAGCGCGCTCAGCCTGAGCTGCTTTCATTCGCATCACGCTTGTATGAAGGACTGCCGCCGCCACGCCGACACTCGCGCCGACAGCGAAACTCCCCGCGCGCACAATAACGGTACCAACGTTTGTCGCATAACCGCCAAGTATACCGCCAAACAGACCGATCACGGCGCTTTCGATAAGTGCCCTGCCCGCGTAGCGATCTCTCTCGCTGGCAGCGGCGACCTTCGAATTTCGGTAAAAGGTTCGCACAAGGTGCGTGACGATGCCAGCTGTGATCCCGGCACCCGCGCAAGCCACAAAACTAACAACTGTCTCAAGATCCGGTCTTGTCGGAAAGGCAGCCGCAATCGCAAACTTTGTCATAAGGCGCGTGACGACGCCAAACGCAACCCCCAGCCAGAACTCAGGTGATTGAAGCTGGGTTTTAAGGCGCGTCTTGATTTCAGGCCCATACCGGCACCCTAGACTGCCAAGTGCACGAAGTTTTTCACGAGCCTCTTTTAGCGGTTCGCGCCAGTCCGGTAATGGCGACTCTTGAATTTGGCTCCGCTCAAAATCCTCCCAAAATGGGTCATAGTAATCGTACTCGCTTAGCTCTGGCGCCGTGAGTCGAGTCTCTTTGCTGTCTGGCCACAATGAAAACATGCAAAGCCCCTTTCGATCTCAAAAATCACAGGAGAACCTTTCATAGTTGACTAAACACAGCCTTTACCCCGAATAGAACACACTCACATTTAGCGGTTAATATCGGTCATAATCCGAAGAATACCTTGTCCTATACCGATCTGAGTATCTGTGATTATCGTCATGATGTCTGTCACGGTTTGAAACATATTGTGAAGACTCACTATTCTGGGAAACGTTTGTATCCAGTTTTCCCTCTTTGGCGGCTATGCCATAATCCATCACGCCGACGCCCGTCATCACCGCGCCCGCCCCGATCGTCGCCGTGCCGAGAACGCCCGTTGCTTGTCGCAGAACGCTTGGCTCTGTCACAACGGCACCGACACGCGCACATGTTGCGCAGGACGGTGGCCGTGCTTGTTCATATAGCGCTATCGCACGCGCATGTGTCGAGGATCCATCGGTCTGATAGCCGGCCATGGCCGTTTCACCGCTCGTCGTCTTGACGTACGTCCCATCGGGATATTGGAGTGGAAGCATGACTGCGCGCGGTGGACCGGCGCAACCCGTAAGCGCCCCGACAACCCCGAGTAGAATTAGATTATTTTTAAAATAAGGAAATGAAGTCATATCGTTTCCCTTCTTTTCTAGCGAACAGCAGGGCCACAGATCGACCATACTACACCAAATGTCTATTCTAGACAAGACTCACAGCCAAACGTCCGCGTGTTCAAGTAGTTCCAGGCTTCGGCTTATCGATGCAAGGATAGGTATCTCAAAATTGTCGCAATTTTATTGTACACGGGAGAGTTGGGGCTTTTCAGGCACCTGATACGGTTTCCTGCCCCTCGTGGAGTTTCTGTTGTGGTTTAACAAAACAAAGAGGAGGCTGCTATGAACACTTTATCCTATATGAAAAATTTCGCTCTCGTCGCCTTGATGGCCGTGGGGCTTGTTGTGCCGGCATTGGCCGAAGAAAATCCACCCCAGCCCATGAATCAGGGAAGTGTTACCTTCGTGATGGGTGGTGTCGGTGCGCATGCTCGTGAAGCGTTGGAGGCGACGGCGAAGGACTATAATCTACGGATCACGAATGCCACAAAGAACAGCGAACTGACCGGAGCCGACAGCATCGTTATCAAGGACAGCACGGGGAAACAAATCCTGACGATCCAGAACAGCGATCCGCTCCTTTATGCCAAGCTTCCAGCCGGGACTTACACCATCGAGGCCGTGGACGGCGACACGCATAAAGTGGAGAAAGTCACGATATCGGGAACGAAAGCCGCCGACATCCATCTGGTCTGGTAGCGATTCATTTGGATGGTTGAAAGAGGGAAGATCGGGGGCAACCATGCACAAGTCTGCGCTGATTATTTTCCGTCATGGAAATGTTTTTGAAAATGACGAAGATGCCGTTTGGGTGGGCGGAAATACAGATATGTCCTTGACACAGGCTGGCCTCAGCCAAGCCGTTACGGCACATTCTTATATCGAACGCCAGTACGACTCTGTTCTCAAGATTATTTCGAGTCCCCAGCTACAGACTCGCCTTTTTGCTGAAACCATTGCTGATCCTTTCGGTCTCCATATCTCGTTGGATGAGCGGTTGCGTGAAAGAGGATTTGGATTATGGGAGGGGCTCAGGGATATAGAAGTCAGGCAGCGTTTCGGTAACGCCGCGATTGAGCAGTGGGAACAGTGTGGCACTTGGCCAGTTGGTATGGGCTGGACCCCTTCCCAAGAGGAGGTCAGGTCTCAACTCGGAACTTTTTTGAGCGAGCAAAATACAGACTTAACAGAGTCGATGCTTGAGACAGGGACAGCGGCCTATCACGTCGCTGTCACGAGTGGTGGCGTTCTGCGTGAGATTTATACACTTCTCACAGGAAAAACGTGTGACGTAACACTAAGGGTCAAGCCGGGACATGCGTGTGTCTTAAGTCCTGATGGCGACAAATGGATCGTCACGAACTGGAACCTAGATCCGCGGCGGTAACCATGTGCAACAGTAATTGTCCCTTACTGCCAAAGAATGGCGAGCAAAATGACGATGGGAATGGGAACGCCGATTAACAAGAGAAGAATGGCTTTTTTCACGCTTCGTCTCCCTTTTGGTTGAGTACGGGCAAACTTTAACAGCTCCCTTACTTCACTGTTGTGTGCGTTTCAGTCGTGCTTTTGTTAAACA
>DNGD01000118.1 GCA_003486725.1 Rhodospirillaceae bacterium | reverse complement strand
TCGGGCGCGCTTTTGCTTTTGATGATCTGGACGCAGCGCCATGCCGCCGCGCCCGCCGGAAGCCCGCCGCGCAAACGATTGATCGCCGCCGCCGCCGGTTTCTCCATCGTCTTTCTTTGGTCGTTCGTTCAAATCGGATCATGGACGCCCGCCGCGTGGCATCATCCGCTGTGGATCGAAGCGCAAACCCTTTTGGGCGACGTGGCCGGTGCCGTTGCGGTTGATCGCGGCGTTGTCGCGGAATCGCTGTTGCGCTTTTCCGGCTACATCGCGTGTTTCTTGCTGGCGTTTGTCGCCGCGCGCGACGGCGCGCGCGCCAAACTTATCGTGATCACCGTTGCGGGCGCGGGCGTGGCCTATGCCGCCTATGGCCTGATCGCGCAATCGATGGGCGGCGAAAGCATTCTGTGGTTCAAGAAGTGGGCGTATCAGGGATTTTTGACCTCCACCTTCGTCAACAAAAACTCCTATGCCGCCTATGCCGGCTTCGGGTTGATCTGCTGCCTGCCGCTCATCCACCAGCATTTCAAACACAAAACCGCCGATGCCGTTCTGGCCAAACGCTCCAAGGCGGCGGCGTTTTTCGCCGCATTGACATTGAAAGATTATGCGATCCTTTTTGCCCCGCTGGTGATTTTGGCGGCCCTGGCGCTGACAGGATCGCGCGCGGGCGTTGCCAGCTCTCTTCTCGGCGTGTTTGGTTATTTCATCGCGATGGCCGTTCACAATCGCAAGAAATCACGCGGCTGGGTCTGGCTGGCGACGGTTGGCCTCGCGCTGTTCGTCGGGTTCGTCGCGATGGGCGGCGATGCTTTGCAAGAGCGGCTGGATCAAAACAAGATGGGCGAAGATTTCGCATCGCGCGCGGCGGCCTATCAACTGGAAGCGCAGGCGATCGGCGACAACCCGTGGCTCGGCTTCGGTCTTGGCTCGTTCGACGGCGCGTTCAAGCTCTACCGCGATTCCACGCTGCAAAACTGGTTTCACCACGCGCACAATGACTATCTGGAAATGATTATGGATCTGGGCTTTCCCGTGGCGCTGATTTTGTTCCTGTCCCTTGCGCTGTTGATTAGCGCCTGCGCCTCCGGCCTGTGGCAACGGCGGCGCGACGCACATTTCACCGCGATAGCGCTGGGGGCTAGCCTGCTCGTCATGACGCACGCGCTGGTGGATTTCAGCCTGCACATCCCCGCCATCGCCGCGACCTATGCCGCGCTGCTTGGCGTCGGCGTCGCGCAAAGCTGGTCGGTGCACAAAAAGAACGGCGAGAAAGCCGGCTCCCTTCGTTAGGAGGCCGTCGTTAGGCAGAGGGCGGCGCAGGCGGGTTTTTCAACATGATGAGCATCATCTTGAATTGTTTTTTCGCCTGAAGCGCGTGGGGTTTGCCCGCCGGCATTTTTATCATCTCGCCCGCCTTTACCGCATAAGTTTGGCCAGCGATCATGATGTCGGCCTCGCCATCCACGATTTGAACAAGAACGTCAAACGGCGCCGTGTGCTCGCTGAGGCCCTGCCCTTCATCAAAGGCAAACAACGTGACCGTTCCGGCCGGCGTGCGCAGCACCTCTTTGCTGACAACAGCCCCCGCCTGATAGTCGACAAAACTGTTGAGGGCCTGCGGACCAGCGATTATTTGTTCTGACATTACTCTTCCTTTTCAAAGCCTCAACATAACACAAGCACGACGCTATCTTGACCGCAGACGGAACCAATCGTCATCGTCATTGCGGATTTCAATTCTGCGCTCACGATCGAAATCGCGGTCATCCCCGCTTCTGTGGCGACCATGGCTGTCGTCCCACGTTTCGTGACGATGCGAGGAGAAATCTTCGCTGTGCGAAGAATGATGCCGTCTGGACCCGTGATCGTCCCAACTGTGCGAATGATGGACGCCATCGTCGCTGCCACGACCCCGTCCTCTTCTCGCCTCGGCATCCGCCACAAACGCCAGCGAAAGCAGGAGAACCAGAAGACTCAATGTTATAGTTTTTTTCATTTTTATCTCCTTTCCTTATGATGTTTCTTGCGAACCATCGTCGGCTCTGCACCTGTGTTTTCTCTTTCCTTAAACAGGTGTGGGAGAAAGACTCCTTTTAAAAAGGGACGGCGATGAGCAAGAGAATAACCCTACAGGCTTCATTATACACCAATATAGTACCGTTTCAAGCCTATTTGGGTTTATGCAGAAAACCGCGGCCTTTGATGCCTTTTCCCAACCTAGAGCAGCGCCTTGGCGGCATTTATCGCGGCGTCATAATGAGGTTCGTGCGTGCCTTCGGGCACAAGCTCCACATATTTCACAAGCCCGTCACGCCCCACGACAAAAACCGCGCGCGCCAAGAGCCGAAGCTCTTTGATCAGCACGCCCCAGTTAGAGCCAAAGCTCGCATAACGATGATCGGACAGCGTGACGACCTGATCAATATCCGCCGCCGCGCACCAGCGTTTCTGCGCGAAGGGCAGATCCATGCTGAGGACAAGGATGCGCACATCCGCGCCAAGCAAGGAGGCCTCGGCATTAAACCGGCGCGCCTCCGTATCGCAGACTTGCGTGTCCAGCGACGGGACGGAGGCGATGATCAAAACCTTGCCGTCAAAATCTTCCAGCTTCTTGGGTTTAAGATCACCATCCAGCGCCAGAAAGGGCGGCGCCTTTTGCCCTACGATAACAGCCTCGCCAAGCAAGGTGAGCGGATTGCCAAAAAAGGTGATCGCGCCTTTTCTCTCGGCCAGCGTTTTTTCATCGGGGGCGAATTCGTTCATGGCGTCCTCCATCAAAAAAGGGGGAAGACTGATGAGTATAGCGCAATTCCGCCTAAGCGTCATGGGGTTTAAAAAGAGAAGCGCGAACAGCGCACAAAAATTGACGATAAAAACGAACCTTACTTGTTTGGAAAACCTTGGTTTTTGCAGGACTTTATTGACTTATCCCCATAATCTTGTATAATGGCCGATTGCGGTTGTTGTCTTTTTTCTCCCCCAAACTATGGAGGCAGATCATGAGCAAGCTACACGCTATCCCCCACCCAGCAGCAATCCATCCTCTTCCGATCCTGTTGCTCACGCTTTTGGGCATGATGGCCTTCGCGATGCCTGCGCAGGCGCAAGGCGACACACAGACGATTCAACTCGTCAAGGTCGATGTTCAGAAACTATCAAGTGGTTTTCGCGTTTCAAAGATCATTGGCAGCAATGTTCTTAACGATCTGGGTGAAACCATCGGCACGGTGGATGATCTCCTTTTCATGCGAAGCGAGGGAAAATCACTCGTCGGGCGTATCGTGGATCCGAATGACGACAATGTATCAGCCTATGCCGTGGTCTCCGTTGGCGTTTTTCTGGGTCTTGGCACGCGGCTAATCGCCATCCCTTATGGAAACCTGCGGATCGAGGAAAACAAAATCACGCTTGCGGGCGCAACCAAGGAAGGGCTTAAGGCGCTGCCTGAGTTCACCTATACGACAAAGTAGTGTGTGGGGCGGCATCGTCACGTCACGTTGAAGCCAGCCTATCTGTGCACGACGATGCTCCTCACGGCCTTTTGCAGCGCTTGGGCGGTTGCGGTCAGGGCGTCACCCCATGTCGCCGCGGCCTGATCGTCAGCGCCGTCGGAAATGTATTTTAGGCAGCAGAAGGGGACATTCTGCCCGACGCACACTTTAGCCAAGGCATAGGCCTCCATATCCACCACGTTCCAGCCGCGCATGGTGCCATCCGTCGCAAAGTTGTCGCCACTTCCGCACACACCTTGCGGATAGGACTCGCAGCGCAATCCGGCTGACAGAACGGGGGCGACATCCTCATATGGCGTCGCATAACGCGTATGGCCGAACGCCGTGGCATCCATATCGCGCTGGATAAACTGGGTGCAGTTTACAACGCTTCCACGGCCAAACAGGCTGGAGCCCGCACTACCCACATTCAGGACAAGTTCGGGATACGCGCCGCGCTTTTCTTTCCAGTGCGCCAGATTCAGCATCAGCTGATAGGCGGCATTCACTTTTCCAACGCCGGTGTAGATTGTGTGAAAGCCGTCGAAAAGATTTTGCGCCTCTTCTTTCAGCGCAAACACCAGCAGGGTAGAATCAACGGAAGCGGTCAGGGCAGACATAGAAGCAGCTCCTAAAAAAAACAGATCGCCATAGGGCAGCGAGCGGCGGCACAGTGTTACGTGCGCCGCAATTCTATCAAGGGACGGTTAACAAAACTGCAAAGCACGCACATGCGGATGTGTGGGGCTAAAATATTTGTTAAGACCTTAGCTTTTTGGAACACCGTCAACGGTGAAGCGGGTTGTTGCTACTGTTTCAGTTGTCGCTTCTCAGCGGTAAATTCAACTACTCTTTGTGAGAGTTTTAGGGCGACGGCACACAGCAGAACCATAAGTTTACTTATATACACTTTTACTTTAAGGTATATTCACTAAGTTCAGCCTCATATAGGAAATGTTCCATGCGCCACAGATTTCTTGCGTCCTTGTTTATTGTTTTTCCCATGCTCACACTCGCGCCAACAACAGCGCAGAGCCAAGAGTCTTCTTATATTGATGATCACGAATATCTGGTCAACATCCCGACGACNNAATCCATCCACCTTCTCAAGGGAGAGTATAATGAAGTCGAAGAATATGTAGCCCACCTTTTAACAAAAGAACCCCTCTCTCCTAGCGGGATCAGTACAGTATCCTATTTTTACAAAATGATGAGCCTCCTGATCGTTACGCCACCGGATGAGGAAACTACAAAAATTGTCTTCTCACATCTACAAAAATGGGAGGAGTCTTTTCCTAAATCACTAATCCCTAAGATTTTGCTAGCCAATGCTTATATTGAACGGGCTTGGGCTTATAGGGGAGGCTCCTATGCACGTGAAGTTGAGAAGAATAACTGGGAACCTTTTCGTGAGAACATAAAGAAGGCGCGAAGCCAGTTAGAGTCTATAAAAGAAGACTCAGCTAATAATCCCGAATGGTATAATTCCATGATGCTTGTTGCCATTGCACAAGACTGGCCTAAAGAGGACTATTTAAAATTGTTTAAGGAAGCCTCTGACAAATTTCCGAACTATCAACCCATATATTCTACAGCGGCTACAGCCATGTTGCCCAAATGGGGCGGTTCATGGGCTAAGGTGGATGACATCGCCAATACAGCCTCACAGAATACGAAAAGCTCAGATGGTGAAAGTCGCTATGCACGTCTTTATTGGACTGTTATTAACTCTCTTGAATCAGAAGATTTTTTTAGAGAAACGAAGGTAAATTGGGGACGTTTAAAACAGGGATATAAAGATATGATAAAACTTCACCCCGATCCCTATAACAAAAACGCTTTTGCTCTTTTTGCGTGCTTGGCAAAAGATAAAGAAACGACAAAACAAATGATCGATGAACTTGGGGTGCATATCTCCCCACGTCAGTGGAAACGACCAGAAATACTTGAATATTGCAAAGCCTTTGCTGCAACAAAGAAGTAGGGCTGTGATATAACCTCACGCTGTCCCTTGCCTATAAAGCAGGTCGGCGGGGAAACCCCGCCGAGGACGTGATGGGCACTCTTTCATACAAGAATAGTGTCCCCCGAGAAGATTGATGTCGCCAACGTTGTTGGCTCCATCGCGCCATGCTGTCCTTTCGCGCTAAAAAATGTTATGATTAGCGTTTGCTCACACAAGGGGGGGAGAGATGGAACAAGACATGAAAAAATGCATTCAGCTCTGCACCGAATGTAAAAGCATGTGCCAGAGCCATTTGTATCAACATTGCCTTGAGGTGGGAGGCGAGCATGTATCGCCCGAGCATGTAAAAATTATGACCGATTGTTATCAGGCGTGTGGTGTGGCGGCTGATTCCATGGAAAGAAAATCAAGCTTTTATAAAAAACAGTGCGACATATGCGCGCAAATTTGCGAGTCTTGCGCAAACTCCTGCGAAAAAATGGGCGATCACGAAATGAAAGAATGTGCGCATAAAAACCGTGAATGCGCAGATGCCTGTCGATCCATGGCCGGTAAATAAGAAAATTGCGTGTCGCCACGCCCTTTTATGGATGGTGTGCCGGACAGGATGAATCTGGGCACTGGGAAATAAGGATAATCTTATGAGGATTTTTAGCAATCTAGCATTATTCCCCATATACTCCCTTCACTTTATCCCATATTTATCCCGCTCAGATCGTTGGATAGACAACCTTTTCGTTTTGCTGACTGAAATCATCTGACCACGTTAACCTTATTGTGTGCTTGCCCTTTGTTTGCATGTGAACTGAGGCGACCAATTCAACGGATTGGTATGTATCCAGTGTTTCTAGGGGAAATTTTGCGTCAACTTCCGATTGATTCACAATGTCGTTCCCTTCGGGGAATTCAATTCGTATATTCCGTGCGTCAGCATTACCTTTGTTCCATATTTTTAATCTATATTTAGAATTACCAAGCTTAATGAAAGATGCCCCTATATCGGCCTTCTTATCACTGGCGGCTTCTTTTGCTTCTTTCTCTAGAAGAAGTTGATTGAGCTTCTCTTGGCTTTCAATAAGTGCCTTTTGACGCTCATTAAATCTTGACGTTTTCCACGTTGCATATCCCGAAAAGAGCAATGCAATTGCAGCTATAATATTTCCAACATCTATAGTTATGGACATCACTTAATCCTTATATTCTTGCTTCCGCTGAAGGCCTTCTTCAAAGAATCTTTCAATTCCTTGGCTAAATCATTCATGACCTGATCTCCCATTTCCTTAACATGTTCGGAGATATTTTCACTGTTTTCATCAATTAATTCATCTTTAGAGAGTTTACGACCACAGGAAGCACACTTTGCTAACTCAATCACTTCATCAACACCTTTTTCAAACTCAAACTGAGTACACCCACATGTCGGACAAAGCACCCCAATGCTTCGATCATACTTTTCTGCATCCATAATTTTCCCCTTATTGTTTGAGTGCCTGAGCTAAGATAGTATTATTCGTTATTATCTTCTTCGTTTCCGTCCTTTAGCCACCAGCTAGGCATTCGGGAATCAACTTCTTCTTTTGCTTCTAGCCGAAATCTCTCATACATATCCCAGCCGTTTTCATGCAAGCCTATGAACTTTTGTATGATTGCGCAGGAAACATGATTGTAGGTTATGTAGTTCCACATATAGCGTCTATTTCTGACAATATCGTCTTGCAAGTGGTTGCGCACCCTTCCGCAATAAAGCATAAACTGAACAATTACATTCTGAGGATCAACCTCAAACCACTCCCCTGATAGGCATTCGTCAGAGAAATAATTATGAAGCTCTCTCTCGATAAGAGCTGCATCTTCTTTTGTGGGGAAAGGAAACATTGCATAGTAATGAAGCCTGTTGTGATTTCCTGTCTGCAAGTCGTGCAGACGAGTCGCACAGTTTGTTGTTATGCCTATTTTTATTGGGGCGCATGGTTTGCCGTTTTTGTTGTGATGGCAAATGATATAGAGAAACGCGCCTGAAAGAGACTCGCAATCAGCGTTGTTTGCCGAAATAGGTGTTGTTGAGTCGTCCATTGCTTTGCCTTTTTAGATCGCCCACTCATTCGGTTATACCGAACATTTTGACGAATCTTTCTTGAATATTAACAAAACTAACAAAATAAGTTCGGTTTTGCGAGGCGTTGAAATTCAAAATGCAACAAGTATACAAGAATCAATAGAAATGGGTCTCATTTCCTCTGTTTTTGTGACTTGAGAAACTCCGCTGGCTCCACGCCCAGAGCCTCGGACAAGCGGCCAATGATTTTCAGGCTCACGTGGAAGGAGCCTTTTTCAATCTGGCTGAGGTAGCTGCGGCTGATTTCGGCCTCATAGGCGAGGTCATCCTGCGAAAGCCCTTTCGCATTCCGTATCCGGCGCAGATTCGCTGCAAATGTTTCCCGCAAGTCCATGCGAGGATGACACAACAAACGTTAAAAATACACACCTCGATATATTGAACAAAATCAATATTGGGGCTATGGTTCCTTCTTAGCTACAATGCGTTGTCACATGGCAACCGCGCCCTTGGAGGTCATTTTGCTTATTAAGTCCGCAGACGATAAAAGCCAGCAGATAAAGGCTCTTCGTGCCTTGGCTGCGCGTTCTGACATTGACGCTCAAACACGGGGGCGAATCGATAAAGAAATTAGAGATGTCGAGCGCGGCGCTAAGGGCGAGAGGGAAGCTGCCTATGAGATTGAGTTTAGCTATAAAAACTCGGAAAATTGGGCCATCATTCATGATCTACGCTTTGAATGTGACGGACACACAGCTCAAATCGATCACTTGCTTATAAGCCGTTGGCTTGAGGTCTGGGTTTGCGAAACAAAGTTCTTTTCCGGCGATGTCGTTATCAACGATCACGGTGAGTTTGAGGTTGATTATCAGAGCCGCCGCTTCGGCATTGCCTCACCCCTTGAGCAGAACAAAAAGCATATTAAAGCGCTTGAACGGGCCGTAAAATCAAAGCTAATCAAAACGCCTTCCCGCCTTGGCTTTTCTCTCAAACCGTCTCTGAACAGTGTCATACTTCTTTCGCAGAAGTCTCTGATTCATAGGCCTAGTGCCAATGTCGAGGGGATTGAGAGCCTCGTGAAGATCGACCAATTTATTTCGCGCATCAATCATGATATTAATAGTTATTCAGACCTACAGGCGTGGCGGCATGCCATCAAAGTGGTTAGTTCTAATACGCTCAAAAGATTTGCGGAAGACATTGCCGCTCTTCACAAGCCAGCCAGATATGACTGGGCTGGAAAATTTGGGGTTTCAGCGCAAGGCCCCGCTTAACCGTATTGAACAGAGCTTGCTTGATAGCCCAGTGCGGCGTTATTTATCCTCAGCGGCTTTGCTCTCACTGTTTGTGGGAGGTGCGGACCGTGTCTCTGGATCGTCTCGTCACGCCGGAAAAGTAGCATTGCGTAATTATGCAAATTACCGATGTTGAAAAACTTTAGGCGGTCTTTGTGATCCTTCTTTGCCGCTTCCTTTTCTGCAACGGTTGTGTATGTCTTTTCGGCGCGCGCTTGTGCCAGCCTTAATTCGCCCTTGCAAATCTCACGATAGGCGATGTATGCGCCTTGGGTTAAGTATATATCCTTGATCCGTTGCATAGGAATGTCGTTGATAGCTTCAACCTGACTATTACGAACAAGCTCAGGAAGCTCAACTTCAAAGAAGACCTTATCAATTCCAGCGCCGCAAACATGTGTTTCAATGTTTCCTGAGCATGCTTTTGCAAATTCGCGTGACGCGAAACGCATAACTTTGTCGGCATTTTTGAAGGCCTCCGGCGTGTTTCCATATATTCTCTTGAAATATTCGTATATGTCCTGCCCATGTTCATAGTTCCCAAGTTTCTGTCCGACGATGCAATCATCAACAAGTGCGGGGGTTCCATCAGCACGATCAAAAGCTCTGTCGTGATTGTCTATGACATCAAGCGCGTTCGTTATGAAATCAAGTGGGCCAGAATAAAGTTGGACGCGACCATCAACCATGAGCGCTTTCACGCCATGCGTTTTAATCAGGTCTTTAATGACGTTGATCACGTCAAAAGATGTCGGCTTCTTGGGCTTCCGAGCGCTCATGATTCCCCGTCTGTTTTAAAATAGATGGGGGCTTAGCTGACGCTCGGGATTGACGCGGGTAGTTCTCCGCGTGCAACGGCGTCTTTTTTCATACGCTCAATGATATGGTGAGAAGGCCTGTCCTTATAATCAATTATCTTAAGTTTTCTGATCTCGCTTATAAGGGTTCCTGTACGGCCTTCTTTCAGGAAATGGCAATTATCAAAATACTGTTTGCCGTCATCAGCATCAATCTCAACAAAAATTTCTCTCTTAGTTCCATCCAGAAAAGTCGCCGTGTAAACCGTTCCTTTGGGCGGCTGTATCCCACGCGTACCAGCATAAATGGTCGCGGTCGGCACAATATCCCGAACTGGTTGATCGGCGTTGGACACTTTACCTTTTTTCCCTTTGCCGAAGGGTAACACAACCACTTGCGGCGTTATGAGATTGTAATTTAATGCTCTTGCTGCGTTCATAATAGCGTCCCCCTGTGGGTTGGTAAAATGATTTCGTGGTATGTTAATTGTTGCGCGGTGCGCCAAATTTCATTTCATCTGCTTACCGATGATAGCAAAAATCCGGCATCAAAACAAATATGCTATTACTTTCAACAACTTACGTTTACTATTTGTTAATGAATAAGCCTCGTTAATCCTTTTCTCTAACAAAAGCGCGAGGTTGAGAAAATGCTCTTAACCATGTCGCCGCTGTCCCGTTGGTGACGGTGTAGGGTTGTGGGTGCCGTTGAGGGCTTCTTTCACGGATGCAAAGGAGGACTATCCGCAGGAGCAGGTGGTGCCGTAGCCTCACGCTGTCCCTTGCCCGCGCTTGCGCGGGTCGGCGGGTTTAATCCCCGCCGAGGACGTGAGGCGTTTTCCTGAGGGTTCGGTTTGTTAGGTATCGGTGTAGGCCGCAGGCTACCGCGATGACGGACGGGCCCCGCCCGCGCGAGCGGGCGGGAGGACGACAGAGTGGTGGCCGAAGGCCGCTACCCCGTGTCTATAACATGGGGGGGCAGAGATACATTCCAGCCTTTGCCGTCTCAAAGTTGATTTTTGGCGATTCTGCCAAAATCTCATTTTGCGAGTTTTTATAAAAATCAAATTTTTGACAAATTACAATTTCAGGATTTTTTTAAAAAAAATAAATTTGCATTTTACAGAAATGACCGATTTTAGCCGATGTTTAGTACATTGAACAAAGCGCATTCTACTGCATTTCTGACGTGTTTTTAGCGCGATTATTGTTGTTGTATTTTTCGTTTCACTATATTGAACTTTTCAGGAGGATAAAATTATGGATTTCAAATTTCTCACACACGGATTCGATACAGCCGAGATTTGCTATTATCTCGACATGAATAAACCAGCTTTCGATCTCGATAAGCTTGTCGTAAAACGCGACGGAATGGAGAAGAAGAAACGACACAAAGGCGCACTGATTGAATTGGGCGGCAAAGAGTTTTTGCTGAAGGCGCATGGCTCTGGTTCAGGGTATCCTTTTATCATTTCCAATCCAGACAGCATTATTCAGTTTGGTGAGTTCAACAACCCTTCCTTTAGCGTCAAGTTTAGTAGTGATGCTCTCTGGCATAAAGGATTGGACGTTCTTCACAAGGATTTCTTATCGTGGTCCGCAGCTTTAGGCCTTGTGCAGCTGCGTGAAGAAAGCCTCTCCCGTATCGATGTGTGTTTTGATTACGCGTCCTCAGAACCCGATTTTGATGAGAAAAACTTTATCACCTGCTTTAGGAAAGATAGAAAATATAGAGGCCATCGAAAGCCAGAAACATTAGCCTTTGGTACTGGCACGATGCTGCGCATGTACGATAAAGCAAAAGAAATTAGAGAATCCAGCCAAAAAGAATGGTTCTATGACATTTGGGGCCAGTCTGAAAATGTATGGCGTATTGAATGGCAATTTCGAAATGAAATGCTTCGTCAGGTGGGCATCACCACGCTAAAAGATATGGATCGATCTATAGGCTTCTTGTTGAATTTCTTTTGCAACGAACACACTTCCATTCGCTTGCCCTCGGATGATAGCAACTCTTCCCGCTGGCCTATTCATCCATTGTGGCTAGATTTGCAGGAAAGGGTGAAGGTGTACGGTCAGCAAAAGCCTTCTCCTAGACAATTGGATATGAACAAAATTCCAGAAAAGATACAGCGCAATATAATCAGCATGATGGGGTACCTTAAACACATTGCGGCACTGAGCAGTCTATATGAACAAACACCGCCCCAATCATATTTTGACATATCAAAGAATGTCCGCGCCGCTCTTAACCAACTTCATGACTCCTTGACATGGCAAAGTGACGTTCAGGCTCGCATGGATCAGGAAAGGCTCAAAAATGTCTGAGAAAAATCTCCTTTTAAGCTTGGTTTTTAGGGAGGGAGCACGCCCCGCCGAAGTTCAATTGATTTTATCTCATATTTCTGAGATTCTTAAGGAAATGCAGATTGCAGAAAGTGAAGAAGAAAATGTTAGTAGCCCTTTATGCGCGAGTGTCAACGACACGCCAAGCGGAGAATGATTTATCCATTCCCGACCAGTTGCGCCAAATGCGCGAGTGGTGCAAACGCAACGGCCATACGCCCGTGCATGAGTTTGTTGAATCCGGCGCATCAGCTACGGATGACAAGCGGCCTGTCTTCCAAGAGATGGTTGCGGCTGGCACTGAAAAGCCAGTCCCCTTTGAAGCCATCATTGTTCACAGTCTTTCGCGTTTCTTCCGCGATCTTGCGCAAGCCGTTTTTTACGAACGAAAGTTAAACCGTTCCGGCGTTAAACTTGTCTCAATCACACAACAAACAAACGATGATCCTTCCGGCGAACTCTTCCGCCATCTGG
>DNGD01000073.1 GCA_003486725.1 Rhodospirillaceae bacterium | reverse complement strand
CAAGAGAACATGTCTCTTGGCTTTTTGTATTGTGAAAAACGCGTGGAGTTTTACCCCAAGCTCTTTTCCATATCGTCGGGGGCGATTTCGGGCTGATCGTCATCACCGCCGAAGGTAACGAAAAGCTCGCCATCATCTTTCGACTCGGGCGTATCAAAATCCTTGAAGGGCGACGTGGGCTCCTCGGTCGTCATGGGCGTAGGCGTGATGCCCGCGGCCTTTTGCTCACGTGCGACGCGGCGTTGCGCACGCTTGATCGCCGCATCCAAATCCGCCTGCTTGCACAGCCCCAAAAGCACGGGGTTGCGCGGCTTGATATTCGTGGCGTTCCAGTGAGACTTTTCACGCACCTTGGCGATCGTGTCCTTGGTTGTGCCCAGCAGACGCGCAACCTGCGCATCCAAAAGTTCAGGATACGTCTTGATAAGATAGGAAATGGCGTCAGGCTTGTCCGCACGCTTGGAAACAGGCGTATAACGCGGCCCCTTCGCACGCACCGTCGGTTGCGGCAATTCGCTGCGCACCATTTTCAGGTGGGCGCGCGTGTCACCTTCGCAGCGTTTGATTTCTTCCAGCGTCAGCTGACCGTTCATCGTGGGGTTCAGCCCCAGAATGCCAGCGGCGACTTCGCCATCCGCAATCGCCTGCACTTCAAGCTTATGAAGACCGCAGAAGGTTCCGATTTGATCAAAGGTCAACGCGGTGTTTTCAACCAACCAAACGGCGGTGGCTTTGGGCATCAAAGGTAACGGCATAGTCTTCTCCTTCGTCAAAATGTCATCAGACACAGAATTCGCGTCATCCGGCCACGCAAAGCAACCGGACGATCCAAAAGCACCTGTTTTTCTGGATCGATTAGAGGGGGCTGGCCATCGTAACGGCGCCCTCGTCTTGGGCTCCATCATATCAAGAAGCGGGAAAGATTCCACCCCTAAAGTGCAAAATATTTGCGTTATATATCAATAAGGTGACGCAATTTACGCAGCCTTTATTCCGCCGCGCAACTGCACCATGTGCCAACACAGACCTCATTGTCGCCGGAAGGCAGCGGTTTTGTGTAAACGAACGCCTCGCGCGCCAGTTTGTCAGAGGAAACGCTGCCTACCACATTTGAGGAAGCTTTTCCGATATTGGCGTTCGTGCTGACGCCCGGATAGTCGGCGCTCGAAGAACAAGCCGCCAAAGCCAAGATGGCGCATAACATCGCAAGTTTTTTCATAATCGAATCCTTTGACGTTTTTCGATCTTTAAGACGGAAAGGATATACCATAAGATCGGTACCGCAACCATCTTTTTGCTCCGTCCTTTAGGCTCCAGAGGAGAACGCCGCCATGATAAATCCCGACGATCTTGATCCTCCTCGCCCTGTTGCCAAACCCGTGGATATGCAAGGTCTGTCCATTCAGGATTTGAAGGATTACATCCGCTCGCTGGAGGCCGAGATTGACCGCGCGGAAGCTATGATCGCGCAAAAAGAATCTCATAAATCCGGCGCCGCGAGTCTGTTCAAGATTCCTTGACCAACTTCAACACATAAAGCCTGAGTGCACTGGACAAATTGCCCGTGCGCTGCGCGTCAATTTCCGCGACCAACTGATTGATCGAAAGGCCTCGCCGTTTCGCGATCTTGGTAAGCTCCTGCCAGAACGCGGACTCTAGAGAGATACTCGTGCGGTGCCCTGCGATCAGGACAGAACGCTTCACAACAACGCTGGGCGGTTTGGCGGGAGTTTCAGTCAAGCGGGCGCACCATGTCTTGAGGACGGATCAAACGATCGTAATCCTCTTCGGTCAAAAGGCCAAGCTCGACCGCTGTCTGTTTCAGCGTTTTGCCTTCGGCGTGCGCTTTCTTGGCGATCTTGGCCGCATTGTCATAGCCCACATGCGGGTTGAGCGCCGTAACCAGCATCAAGGATTGCGACACCAGCGAGGCAATGCGAGCTTCATTCGCCACAATCCCCACAACACAATTATCCGTGAAGCTGTTCGCCACATCGGTGAGCAGTTTGATGGATTGAAGGACATTAAACGCGATTACGGGCTTGAACACGTTCAACTCAAAATGGCCGTTCGAGCCCGCCACCGTGACGGTGACATGATTGCCCATCACCTGCGCTGCCACCATCGTCATGGCTTCGGATTGCGTCGGGTTCACCTTGCCGGGCATGATCGATGAGCCGGGTTCGTTTTCCGGCAGAGAAATCTCGCCGATCCCGCAATTGGGGCCAGAGGCCAGCAGGCGAATGTCGTTCGCAATCTTCATGAAGCTGACGGCAATTGTGTTGAGCATGCCTGACGCCTCGACCATCGCATCGCGGCTGGCCAAAGCTTCAAACTTGTTCGCGGCTGTCACAAACGGCTTGCCTGTAATCTGCGCGATGTGCTGCGCAAACTTTTCGGCGAAACCTTTCTTCGCATTAAGGCCTGTACCCACTGCCGTGCCGCCTTGCGCAAGCGGATAAAGGCGCTTCATGGAATCCCGCGCACGCTCGATCGACAATTCAAGCTGCATCGCGTAACCGGAAAACTCTTGTCCCAACGTCAACGGCACGGCGTCTTGCAGATGCGTGCGTCCGATTTTGACGATGTGATCGAACGCCTTGGCCTTCTCGTCCATGGCGTTATGGAAATGCGTCAGCGCGGGGATCAGCTCGTCCGTGATCATCTGCACCGCCGCGACATGCATCGCAGTCGGGAACGCGTCGTTCGTGCTTTGCGCCTTGTTAACATGATCATTCGGGTGAACGGGCTTCTTGCTGCCGATCTCACCGCCCAATATTTCGATGGCACGGTTCGCGATGACCTCGTTCACGTTCATGTTGGTCTG
>DNGD01000028.1 GCA_003486725.1 Rhodospirillaceae bacterium | reverse complement strand
TCCAGATCCTCGGCTGCCTTGCGACATTCGATCAGGCGGGTGCCAAGGTTCAGGATGGCGACCTTTGTTCCCTCTTTCACGATGTGGCCTTTGCCGATCGTCAAAACGTCGCCGCGCTCTGGCAATTCCATGCCCGAGCTGTCGCCACGTGGATAGCGCAGCGCGATCGGACCTTCGTTATAGGCGGCGGCTGTCGCGACCATGTGGCAAAGCTCAACCTCATCCGCCGCAGCCATCACGACGACATCGGGCAGGCAGCTCATAAATGCGATATCGAACGCGCCCGCATGGGTTGCGCCGTCAGCGCCGACCAATCCGGCGCGATCCATCATCAGACGCACGGGTAGTCTTTGCAAAACGACATCGTGCATAACTTGATCATAGGCGCGCTGCATAAACGACGAGTAAATCGCGCAAAAGGGTTTCAGCCCTTCGCAAGCGAGGCCAGCAGCAAACGTCACAGCATGCTGCTCGGCAATACCCACATCGAACAGGCGGTCGCCAAAGCGGCGGCCAAAAACATCGAGGCCAGTGCCAGCGGGCATCGCGGCTGTTATCGCCACAATCTTATCATCAACTTCGGCTTCCTTCACCAGCGCATCGGCAAAGACGCGCGTGAAAGACGGCGGGGCGTTTTTGGCCTTTTCCTGAGCGCCCGTCACGATGTTGAATTTTGCCACGCCGTGCATTTTGTCGGGCGCGTTGACGGCAGGTTGATAGCCGTGGCCTTTTTCCGTCACGATATGGATCAGAACGGGGCCGCCTTGCTTGTCGTCGCGGACGTTTTCCAAAACGGGGATCAGGTGTTCAAAATTGTGACCATCGATGGGGCCGACGTAATAGAAACCCATTTCCTCGAATAACGTGCCGCCTGTGACAAAACCGCGTGCGTAATGTTCGGCTCGGCGTGCCGCTTCTTTAAGTGGGCGGGGGAAGATGTTGGTGAATTCTTTGCCAATATGACGAAGCTTGCGGTATTCCTTCGACGATGCGATGCGTGAGAGGTAGGAGCTGATGGCTCCCGTCGGCGGCGCGATCGACATATCGTTGTCGTTCAAGATGACAATGAGGCGCGAATCCATGGCACCCGCGTTGTTCAAGGCTTCATACGCCATGCCCGCGCTGATAGAGCCGTCACCGATCACGGCGATGACTTGGTTCTTCTTGCTGTTCAGATCGCGGCCTACGGCGAAGCCGACGCCAGCGGAAATAGAGGTAGAGCTATGCCCAGCGCCAAAGGGATCAAATTCGCTCTCGGTGCGCTTGGTGAAGCCTGACAGCCCGCCGCTTTGACGAAGCGTGCGGATGCGGCTGCGGCGACCCGTGAGAATCTTATGCGGATAAACCTGATGTCCGACATCCCAGATCAACTTGTCTTCTGGCGTGTTGAAAACGTAGTGCAGCGCGACTGTCAGCTCAACCACGCCAAGGCCGGAACCAAAATGCCCCCCGGTGGTGGAAACGGTGTCGATCACCTCGGCGCGAAGTTCGTCGGCCAGTTGAGGGAGCTGTTCAGGGGAAAGCTTGCGCAGATCCGTGACGTTGGGAACGGTATCCAAAAGCGGAGTCGCAGGGCGGCCATTGAAAGAGGGCACATCCCCGGCTTCGAGTGCGCATCCTTCATCGGGGCATAGAGCGTGTAATGGTTTTTTGGTCTTCGTTATCGGTGTCAAAACGACTCTCCTTAGGCTATCGGCACGTAATACTCTTCATACCATTCCTGCGGCAGGGGGAGGTATGATTAGACCCATATCTCGCCGCGATGCAAGAAAAGCGTTACATTGCTGCAACATGCTGTAAATCCATATTGCAACGCAGCAAAATCACTTTGCCATGCTTCGAAAAAATCACCGTATTTACAGTGTATTAGACTCTATGCTGCTTGCACATCCGCCAAGGCTTGGACGGCCATGGCTTGCGTGTCGAGCTTGCGTCCATCGCGCAGGGCGACAGCGTTGGCTAGATCGACGGAGACAAGTTGTGATACACCTTTTTCGCTCATGGTCACGCCAAACAGTCGATCCATATGTGCCATTGTGACGCGTTGGTGCGTGATGATCAAAAAGCGTGTGCTGGTCTCGCGGCCAATATGCTGCACCAGTTCGCAGAAGCGACCAATGTTGCTTTCGTCGAGCGCGGCTTCGGCTTCGTCGAGCACGCAAATTGGCGAGGGGTTCGTCTGGAATACGGCGAACAAAAGAGCCAGTGCGGTCAATGTTCGTTCGCCGCCTGAGAGGAGCGAGAGGATCTGTTGTTTCTTGCCCGGAGGCGCCGCGAAGATTTCCAGCCCCGCATTCATCGGGTCTTCGTTATCGATCAGCTCCAGCGACGCCTTGCCACCTCCGAAGAGTTTGGTGAACAGAACTTGGAACCGTTCGTTGACTTGAGTAAAGGCAATCTGAAGACGTTCGCGCGCTTCGCGGTTAAGCTGACCGATGCCTTGGCGCAGCTTCGCAATGGCGGCGACGAGATCATCTTTCTCTTTTTGTAGGCGGTCGATTTCCGTTTGTGCGGCTTCGGCTTCTACTTCGGCGCGAAGGTTGACGGGGCCCATATTGTCGCGTTCTTTCAGATAACGGCCCAAAAGCTGTTCCAGCTCAAACACGGAAGGCAGGCTTTCACCGTCGCCAAATGACGCGATTTCCTTGAGATCATCGGGCGTACAACCCAGTTTTTCGGCGGCGCGTTCGCGTAAGGTCTTGAAATGCTCATCGCACGCCGTTACGGCGGCTTCGCAGCGCACGCGTTCTTCGCGCAGGCGGCCAAGGCTGGCTTCGTCTTGTTTCAGCTGGTGTTCCGTGACGCTCAGTTTTTGTTCGGTCGCAATCAGAATATCGGCGGCCTCGCGGCGCTTGGCTTCGGCGTCGGAAAGTTGTGTCATCAACGTGCCGCGCTGCGCATCCAGCTCGGCCGGTTTTGCGCGAAGGGTGATCAACTCGGTCTTCAGCGATTCAATGCGTTCGGCCAATTCCAAGCTTTGCGTTTCGGCGCTGGTCATACGGCCCTGCCACGCAGCCAGATCATCCTTTACGGATTTTTGACGGGCGATGCATGCTTGGATTTCCTGTGTGCAGCGGTCACGTTCGCTTTGCTTTTGCGCTTTTTCGCCGCGCGCTTCGGCTAGAGCGACACGCTTTGTCGTGATGTCGTCATGCAGGGCGCCAATGTTGGGCAACGCTGCGCGTTGTGCGTCAATCTCGGCGGCGCGATTGCGCAGTGTTTCCATGTCCTCGTTAACTTGCTGCCAATTCTCGGTTAAGGAGGTCAACTTCGCATTTGCTGCTGCCGCTTCACGTTCCTGACGGGCGAGATGATCGCGCGCGTCGTTCAGCGCCGCAAAGGCGGCCTGCAAGGCCGTGCGTGTCTGTCCGTCCAGCTCCTGACATTGCCCCAACAACGTTGTTGCTTCCAAAAGGGCGGTACCGGCGCTCGCACTAACCGTTTCGGCCAACGAGATTTCATCTTGTAACGCGGCCAGACGGTTGCGTTGTTGCAGGCGCATTGCCGATGATGTTTTGGCTTCGGGCGTCAGCGTAAAGCCGTCCCAGCGCCACGCCCAGCCATCGCGGCTGACAAGGATTTGTCCGGCTTTTAGCGCAGCGGCGGCGTTCTCGCCTTGCTGGCGATTATCAACAAGGCCAATCTGGCCAAGGCTTCGTGCCAGAGCCGCAGGTGCCTTGATATATTGTGCGAGCGGCGTTGCGCCTGATGGCAAGGCGGCGGCATCGTCCAGTGGCGGCAATTCGCGCCAATGCATTGTGGCGGCGGAGTCGAGCGCAGCGGTGAGGGCTTCGCCGAGCGCGACGGCCAGTGCATTTTCAAGCCCAGGAGTCACGGTGATCAGATCAATGACTTCGTCATATTGGCGGTCATGATGAGCAAGTAATCCTTCCAGCGCACGCGCCTCGGCTTGCAACTTTGTCAGTGCGCCGTCCGCCTGCGTGGCTCCCGTGCGGGCATCATCTTGCGCCGCTTGTGCGTCATGACGTGCTTGTTCGGCTTGCTGTGCTTGTTCTTTGCGGCGTTCCAGCTCGGTTTCGCACGCCTTGACCATTTCGCTGGCCAACGACAAATCCGAGCGGGCAGCCAGTTCTTCTGCCAGCGCCGTGCGTTGCGTGTCGATATCCGCGCGTCGCTGCGTCAACATCGCTTGTTTGGCCAGAAGTGCCTGCATCTCACGGCCCAAGGCTTGTTCGCTCGCTTCGGCATTAGCGGCTTGCTTCATCAGTTCGCTGAGCGCGGAATCCAAAGCGTCAACAGCGACTGTAATCGTCGCCACAGACTCGTTCAGCGCTGGAACCGATGCCTCCAGCGTTTCAGCTTTTGTCACCAACTCTGTTTGCTCAGCCCTTAGGCGGCTAATGGCTTCAAGACTGTCATGGTGGCGGGATTTCTCGCGTTCAAAATCGTTTTGTGATTGATCAAGGCGGTTTTCGCTGGCCTTGATTTGATCCGAAAGTCGATGCGCTTCGGCGTCGATTTGCTCACGCGCCAGCGTCAGTTTTTGTACGATGGCCGCGGCGGTCGCTTCGCTCTGACGAAGCGCCGGCAACCCGGCGGCAATCTCGGTGCGCTCAGCCGTCTCGCGAGTCACAACGACCAAAAGATCATTCACTTGTTTTTCGGCTTCAACCAATGCGTCGCGTGTTTTGGCGGCATCGACTTCGGCTTCCAGCCAGCGGAGATGGAGGAGGGCGGCTTCCGTCTTGCGGATATGCTCGGCCAGATTGCGATAACGGCTTGCTTGCTTGACTTGTTGTTTCAAGCTGCGCAGTTGGGTGTCTAGCGTGCGCAAGACATCGTCGACGCGCGTCAGATTTGTTTCCGCCCCCTTCAACTTCAGTTCAGCTTCGTGGCGGCGGGCTTGTAGACCAGCGGTTCCAGAGGCTTCTTCCAAGATCTGGCGACGATCTTGCGGTTTCGCGCGGATCAGGGCATCGATCT
The DNA here is from genome assembly GCA_003486725.1 of Rhodospirillaceae bacterium. Classification (GTDB taxonomy): domain Bacteria; phylum Pseudomonadota; class Alphaproteobacteria; order UBA9219; family UBA9219; genus UBA8914. Next base: position 2,045 of record DNGD01000028.1, on the reverse strand, counting down.
GACCTTGGCCAACCACGCTGGTGGATTGCGCGCCCGTTGATTGGTCGGCAAAGATCAATTGCACGTCACGTTGGCGAACAGGCTTGCCGTTCACGCGGTAATCACTGCCGCCTCCGCGCTCAATCTTGCGGACGACGTGTAGCTCATCTGAGTTGTTGTATTCGGCAGTTGCAGAACGGTCTGAATTATCAAGCTCCAGCGTGACTTCGGCCAGATTGCGCGAAGGACGTGTCGCGGTGCCAGCGAAGATGACGTCTTCCATGCCAGCGCCACGCATGCGTTTGGGTGAAGTTTCACCCATGACCCAGCGCAAGGCCTCCACAAGATTGGATTTGCCGCAGCCGTTGGGGCCGACGATGCCCGTCAGACCTTCTTGAATGACAAGGTCGGTCGGATCGACGAACGATTTAAAGCCCTGAAGGCGTAAACGCGAAAAATGCAAAGTGAATCCCCAACGTGTGCGTGATAAAGTCTATTTCTTCTTGGCCAGTATCTTGTCGATAACCACCGCGAAATCATCGATTGAACGCGCGCCAACCAGTTTGGTTTCGTTGTCGCTGAAGATGAAGGTCGGCGTTGCCTTGATGTCGAACTTGTCCGTTGCCTCGGTGCGAACGGCGACCAATGCATCCAGTAGCTTGGTGTCGTCAAGGCAGGCTTTTGCCTTATCGGCAGGCAGACCGGCCATCTGAGCATACTGCGTCAAGGTCACATCTGGTTTGTCGGTGCGAATCCATGAAGTTTGATTGGCATAGACAATCTTAATATAGGGAAAGAATTGTTCAGCGGGCATGCAATGGGCGAGTGCGGCGCCTTTCAGACCGATGCCGTCCATCGGAAAATCGCGATAGACAAAACGAACCTTGCCCGTATCGATATAGCGTTTTTGAAGCTCGGGCATCACCTTGACGTAAAAGTCCGCGCAGTGGGAGCAGGTGAGACTCGAATACTCGGTGATGGTGATGGGCGCTTTCGGATCGCCCAAGGCGCGCTCGGGCAAAGCGGTCGTCTCGGCTGCCACCTTGGTTGAGGGGTAAAAAAGCCCGAGCGAAATGATCGCCACCCCAAGGGAAACGAGCAAAGCCAGAACGATAGTTGTCGTTTTATTCATTTTACGCCTCGAATCAAGATGTTGGGAGTATAGGGGAAAGTTACAGGGAAACTCAAGGAAAGCACGCATTACTTGCCGAAATTGTCAATTTTACGGTTAACAATTTTTGGCTACTCCTGTCGCTTTATGCTTTGCCCGAGATGGAGGAGAGCTTCCTTTAACTCATTGTTTTCCAAGCCATCCATCTGTTCTTGAAGTTCCTCGATTTGCTGGGGGGAAAGGGATGGCGCTGGTTCCTCGTTCGAAGGAGGGGGGGCGGAGAGGCGCGGATCTTTGTCCTCGCCGTAATGGGGTTGAAGGGCGATCTTGCCGATCGCGGCATAACCGAAATAACTGTTGATTCGGGCAATCATGGTGTCGGACAGGAACGAGAACTCCATCGCGAGGCCTTGCGGCAGGCTTATGGTTAATACCCCGCCCGTTCTGTGGCCTTGCGCCCATTTTTCTTCCGTCTTTTTGCCTTGGGGAAAGGTGATTTTGACAGGGGTGGTGACACCGGCATATTCCTGACCCACAATCTCTCCCCAATGATTCAAAAGCGTGGCATAAAGCGCCCAATCCTTTCCCATCGCCGCACGGGCGATAGATTCAATGGATCCGGCGATGGTTCGGGGTAAACGCATGGGGGCAGTTTGGCTGAAACAAAGACACAAAACAACTACAGAAAGCCGCCATCCGCGGCTCTTTTGACGTGGTATGACAAAAACCGCCGTGTTTTGCCGTGGCGGGCGCTGCCCAATGAAAAGCCTGATCCATACCGAGTCTGGCTGTCCGAAGTTATGTTGCAGCAGACGACAGTCGTGACGGTTGCCCCCTATTTCAACAAATTCATCAAGCGCTGGCCAAGTGTGAAATCTATAGCCAAAGCCGATCTGGACGATGTTTTGAAGATGTGGGCCGGACTTGGTTACTACAGCCGTGCCCGCAACCTGCA
>DNGD01000159.1 GCA_003486725.1 Rhodospirillaceae bacterium | reverse complement strand
GCTGGTCTTCGCCGATGGCGCGGGTGCGGTGTCGCGCTTTAACATGGGTCTTGTGATCGCCGGCGGTCTTTCCATCGGTACGCTGTTCACGCTGTTCGTCCACCCCGCCGTCGTTTTGATGATCGGCGAGGATCACAGCAAGGGGCGGCATGGCACTCAGCCAGCGCCCCTCAGCCCAGTGCCTGTCAGCCCGCCGTCTGCCGGCAAACAGAAAAAGAAGGGCGCGCCCGCGCGCGCCTAAGCGCTTAACTTGATCGCAAGGCAGCGATTTTCTTCATACGAAAGTATGGATTCGTTTCTGCGTGGCCGCTGTTTTGCGTAGCGTTTGCCTTCGACATGACCTCGCCGGATTATGGACGTAAAAATTCGCAGGTAAAAACAAGCACCTAGGCTCATCTTTCCCTTATCGTTTCGTATTAATATTTTTCCAACTTTCATTGATTAAATATGATTAGCCCCACATTCAATCAGGGGCATGACAATCAAAGGATTATTCGATGCCTCTTTATAAAGGGCTTGCCTCGCGCATCGTGCTGCTGGCCGTCTTCGGTGTTCTGTTGCTGGGCATCTCTCTGGCGTCGATCAGCATCCACCTACTTTATAATGAGGCTTCGCAAAACGCGCTGAAAGATGTCAACACCGGCATGCGCGTGGCATGGAATGTTTTAGGCAGCAAGGGTCAGGTTTTTTCCAAAGACCGCGAACAACTTTTGCTTGATGGCCTCGTCTTGAACGAACAGTACGAACTTGTCGACAAGATCGTGGAAATCGTCGGCGGGACAGCAACGGTTTTTCGTGACGACATCCGTGTGACCACCAACATCCGCCATCCGGACGGCACGCGCGCGGTTGGCACCCGATTAATGAGCGCCGAGGCGCGCCGCGCCGTGTTCGATCAAAAAATACCTTATCGCGGCGAGGCCGAGATTCTGGATGAGCCTTATATGACGGCTTACGATCCCATTTTCAACAATGCCGGAAACGTCATCGGCGTTCTTTATGTCGGCCTTAAAAAATCGGAGTTCTATTACACCGCCAATCAGATGACCGTATTGATTATCGTCATCACGCTTTGCATCATTATTTTGGCAAGCATTGGTAGCTATTATTTTGCGCGGCGGATTGTACGGCCCGTCAATGAAATGACGGAAGGTATGCGCGCCATGGCGGCAGGCCAGCTTGAAACACACATCCCCGTTTACCGCGAGATCAACGAGATTGCCGAGATGTCGAAAGCGCTTGAGATCTTCCGCAGCAACGCGCTGGAAATTGTCCACTTAAGTGAGGAGCGCCAACAGCTGGTCAGCGAGGTTCAGCGAAGCAATGCCGCGAAAAGCGATTTCCTTGCCAATATGAGTCACGAAATTCGCACGCCCATGAACGGCATTTTGGGCATGTCACGGCTTCTTCTTGATACGCCTTTAACCGCCGAGCAAAAGGCGTGGGTCGATATTATCAATCACTCGGGCGAGGATCTCCTCAGCGTCATCAACGACATTCTCGATTTCTCGAAGATCGAGGCTGGCTTTATGAAGCTGGAAAGCCTCAATTTCGATTTATGCGCCTCGATCGCCGAGGTCGCCAGCCTGATGAAATTCAAGGCCCGCGAAAAAGGCGTGGATATCGTTGTGGATTTTGACAAAACGGTGCCGCCGTTTGTTGTGGGCGACCCGAGCCGCTTAAAACAAATCCTTTACAACCTTGTCGGCAATGCCATCAAATTCACCGAAAAAGGCCATATCATCGTGCGCGTTCGCGCGGAAAACGAAACCAACAACAAAGCGGCTTTGTTTTTTGAGGTCGAGGATACTGGCATCGGCATTCCCGAAGATAAGCTGGATTACATCTTTGAAAAATTCTCGCAGGCCGAAGAGGCAACAACCCGAAAATACGGCGGCACCGGCCTAGGCCTCGCCATCACCGGAAAGCTTGTGCAGATGATGGGCGGGAAGATTGCCGTAAGAAGCAAGCTGGGCGAAGGCTCAACCTTCTTCTTTGATCTTCATTTGGGCATCGGCACGCTGCAAAAGGAAACGCAGTGTTATTTAAGCTCATCGGCGCCCACGCTGTTCGACAGCACGCGCGTTCTGATCGTCGAGGATGCCAGGATCAACCTGATGCTGCTTACAAAGATTCTAGAAAAACATCACTGCATCGTTTCCACGGCGACCAACGGCGCCGAGGCGGTCGAACTTGTCGCGAAAAACCAATACGACATCGTTTTCATGGATTGCCAAATGCCCGTTCTGGATGGCTTTGAGGCCACACAAAAAATTCGGGAGCAAAAAGCAGACAAGCGCCCGATTATCATCGCCCTAACAGCAGACGCGATGGTGGGGGACAGGGAAAAATGCCTGAACGCCGGCATGGACGATTATCTGTGCAAACCCTTCAAACCCGAGCAAATCGCCCTGATGCTGGAAAAATGGTGGAACGCGTAAAGCGCTCAATGCCCCAGCTCGATATGCGGGCAGCGGTTCATGACGACCTTGAGGCCTGCGGCTAGTGCCCGTTCGGCGGCGGCCTCGTTAATCACATCCAGCTGCATCCACACGACCTTCGCGCCCTTGGCGATGGCCTCGTCCGTGATCGGGCCTGCGGCCTCACTGTTCCTGAAGATATCCACCATATCGATGGGCTGCGGAATATCGGCCAACGAGGCATAGACCGTCTCGCCCAGAAGCTCTTGCTCCGCCAGACCAGGGTTAACGGGGAGGACCTTATACCCCTTTCCTTGCAAAAAGCGCATAACCCCGTGGCTGGGACGCTGCGGGTTGTTGCTGGCCCCCACAAGGGCGATGGTGCGCACACTGGCCAGTATTTCAAGGATTTCGGCATGGGACGGGGCGGTATAAGGCATGTTTTTCTCCTGTTTCCCGATAGACTCTGGGCATCTTCCGTTTTATCTTACGCCAAATGAACAATTGATAAAAGAGAACAGGTCCCCAATGCCCATCGAGAAGAATTATGACGCCGCCGCCACGGAAAAGAAGCTCTATCCCAAATGGGAAGAATCCGGCGCGTTCGCTTGTGATCCCCAATCCAAGGCCGAGCCTTATTGCATCATGATCCCGCCGCCGAACGTGACGGGCAGCCTTCATATGGGCCATGGGTTGACCTTTACCATTCAGGACACCCTCATCCGCTATCAACGCATGAAGGGCAAGGATACGCTGTGGCAACCCGGCACCGATCATGCGGGCATCGCGACCCAGATGGTTGTCGAGCGTCAGCTGGCCGCGCAAGGCATCAAGCGCCGCGAGATGGGCCGCGAGAAGTTTTTAGAGAAAGTCTGGGAATGGAAGGCTGAAAGTGGCGGCACGATCACGCGCCAGCTGCGCCGCCTTGGCGCGTCGCTGGATTGGCCGCGCGAGCGCTTTACGATGGATGCCGATCTCAACAAGGCCGTGAACAAGGTTTTTGTGCAGCTTTATAACGAAAAGCTGATCTACAAGGACAAGCGTCTGGTCAATTGGGACCCGAAGCTGCTGACCGCCATTTCCGATCTGGAAGTCGTGCCAGAGCGAGCCCTTGGTCTCGCTCTGGCACCTGCGCTATCCGCTCGAAGGCAAGACCTTCGATCCGGAAGACAAGTCGACTTATATCGTGGTCGCCACCACGCGGCCGGAGACGATGCTGGGCGACAGCGCGGTCGCCGTGCATCCCGACGACGAGCGCTACAAGGCGCTGGTCGGCAAGCATGTGATTTTGCCGCTGGTCGGCCGCAAGATTCCGATCGTGGCGGACGAATATTCCGACCCGGAGAAGGGCTCCGGCGCGGTGAAGATCACCCCGGC
>DNGD01000249.1 GCA_003486725.1 Rhodospirillaceae bacterium | reverse complement strand
CGGGGTGGCCTTCAACATCCAGATAAAACTGCGCGGCGGTAAAATGTCCATCGACCAGATAGCTTTCCAGTTTGGTGATGTTCACGCCGTTGGTCGCAAAACCGCCCAACGCTTTGTAAAGCGCCGCCGGAACGCTGCGCACGCGGAACAGTAACGTCGTCACGCATGGCACGCTGCCAACCTGTGGTACTTGAGGATTAGCCGCGAAAATGAGGAAGCGGGTTGTGTTGCCCTTCATATCCGCGATGTCTGCCGCCAACGCCTTAAGGCCGTTGATCTGGCCGGCAAGCTCGGAGGCAATGGCCGCGACGCTTTTATCGGTCTGCTTGGAAATCTCTACCGCCGCGCCCGCCGTGTCGGATTTGTGGACGGGAGTCATGCCGTGATCGCGCAGCCAATTGCGGCACTGGGAAAGCGCCTGCACATGGCTGCAAACGGTTTTGATGTCGGAAAGCTGTGCGTCGGGCAAGGCCAACAGATGATGCTTCACAGGCTGATAATGCTCGCCGATAATCGACAAGCCGCCATTGGGCAAAAGATAATGAATATCCGCGACGCGACCCGCCGTCGAATTTTCAATCGGCAGCATGGCGAGTTCAGCGCGTCCGTCATGGACAGCCTTGAAGACGTCCTCGAAAGAGTCACAGGGCAGGGTTTCATAATCAGGCGTTGCCGAGCGGCAGGCCAGATCGGAATAAGCGCCATAAGCGCCCATAAAGGCAATGCGTTTTGTCATCCCTTTCAGGTGCTCTTTTTCTGCGCTTTCGTCAAGAATCTTGTCCACATTTTGCCGTTTTTGATTTAAGAAGGAGCCATTATCCCGTTAGCGTTAAGGATGAGGATTAAGGAAATCGTCGTTTCTATCGTCATCTCCCCAACGTCATCCCAGAAAACTTTCTCTTCGTCGAGAGAAACGAGACGAAAGAAAGTTGATCTGGGACCCAGTTGGCACTTCCGTTAGCGACGTTGGCCGACATTTCGTAAGGGATAGGCCAACTGGGTCCCTCGTCCATTTTCTTTCGCGCAAAAGGCGCGAAGAGAAAATGTCGTGGGATGACGAAGGGGAAGGGCGAGGATAAGCGCTTCAAACATGCCACCGTCACGAAAGTCGTCTGCTATGCCACACACCACCTGCCCCCCTGAGCTGCTCGCGCTGGCTAACCGCTTGGCCGACACAAGCGGGGATGTGATTCGTCAATATTACCGCTCCGCCTTCGTAGTCGAGGAAAAGACCGACCAGTCGCCCGTGACGATTGCCGATAAAAAGACCGAGCAAGCGCTGCTTGCGATGCTGGCGCAGGAGCGCCCCCAAGACGGCGTGATCGGCGAGGAATTCGGCAACGCACGCGAGAATGCCGACTATGTCTGGGTTCTTGATCCCATCGACGGCACGCGGGCCTTTGCGTCCGGCAAACCCCTGTTCGGCACGCTGATCGCCTTGCTGCATGAGGGCGTCCCCGTGCTGGGTGTCATCGACCAGCCGATTTTAAAGGAACGCTGGGTGGGGGCCGTCGGCCACGACACCACATTCAACGGGCAAAAATGCCGCACGCGTACTTGTAGCCAGCTTTCCGATGCGATCGCTAATCTGGGGCCACAAGCATTCCCCTTTGGCAGCGAGGAATCTCTCACGCCATATCGGAACGTCGCGAAAAATGCAAAGACCACGACGGTGGGCGGCGATTGTTACTCCTATGGGCTTGTCGCCTCTGGCCATATAGATCTGTGCATCGAACATGATTTGAAACTGTATGATTATGCCGCGCTTATTCCCGTCATCGAAGGCGCGGGCGGTTTCGTCACGGACTGGCAGGGCAACAAGCCGACCACGACCTCGAACGGCCAGATTCTGGCCGCCGGCGATATCCGGCTGATACAGGAAACTATCGAACTGATCGAAGGTGCGTTGTGATCCGTCTTGCCTCTATTTTAGGACTTCTGGGTCTTGTTATCGCGACAGGTGTTATCGCGTGGTCGGGCTATGACCAAGTGCTCGCCGCACTCCATCAGGCCGGATGGGGCATCGTCTGGACGAGCCTTTTCCACATTGTGCCGATGTTTGCCTGCGTTCTGGGCTGGCAGGCCTTGCTACCGGGACGCGTCAAAGCGGGAAAGCTGTTTTTCCTTTATGTGCTTTGGATACGGGCCTCGGTCAATAATCTGATGCCCGTCGCGCGCATCGGCGGCGAGATTGTCTCGGTGCGCGTCATGATCAAACACGGGATGCGCAAATCGCCCGCGATTGCCTCGACCGTCGTGGAAATCACAACCTCTATCATCGCGCAATTCGTGTTCGTTATACTGGGCGTGTCGTTGTTTGTTTTCCGCGTCTCGGATACCAGCATGACGTCGCAGCTAATTTGGGGCGTTTTGATCACGGTTCCCGCCATTGCAGGGATGGTTTACGTGCAAAAAATGGGGTTTTTCGGTCTGTTTGACCGTCTTTTCCGCGCACTTTTCCGTGATAAATGGGCGAAATTTGCGGGTAGCGCCGCGCGGTTGGACCACGCCGTGCGCACCATGTATCGCCGCCGCGCCAAGACCATTTACTGCTTTGTGATGCAGCTTGTTTCGTGGGCGCTCAACAGCGGCGAGATTTGGCTCGCGCTTTATTTTCTTGGTCATCCGCTATCGCTTATGGAATGCGTGATGATCGAAGCGCTGATTCAGGCCACTGGCAGCGCGGCCTTTATCGTACCCGGTGCGCTGGGTGTGCAGGAAGCAAGCTTTCTATTGTTTGGATCGATGCTGGGGCTTACCCCAGAAATTGCGGCGGCTCTGGCCGTTATCCGCCGTTGCCGCGATCTGATCCTTTACATTCCCGGCCTGATCGTCTGGCAGATCCAAGAGGGGCGTTGGCTGATGGGGAAGAAACACTAAACCCCCGTTGTTTTTTTTGGGCAATGGTGGTTAACTTGCTGAACCATTACAGATTCACCAAGGGAGCCGCACAATGTCCACCATCGCTCATATTCATGGCCGCGAGATTCTTGACAGCCGCGGCAATCCAACCGTCGAAGTCGATGTCCAACTGGAATCCGGTGCCTTTGGCCGCGCCGCCGTTCCTTCGGGCGCATCGACTGGTGCCCATGAAGCCGTAGAGCTTCGCGATGGCGATGGCGAACGTTTCCTTGGCAAGGGCGTCCTTCGCGCGGTCGAGCATGTGAATACCGAGATTTCCGATGCCGTTGTCGGGCTTGAGGCTTTGGATCAAATCAGCCTTGATGGCGCTTTGATCGAGCTGGACGGCACCCCCAACAAATCGCGCCTTGGGGCGAATTCCATTCTTGGCGTAAGCCTTGCGGTGGCCCGAGCCGCAGCGGTTGAATCACAGCTGCCGTTCTACCGCTATGTTGGCGGGACGGCGGCGTCCTTGCTCCCCGTGCCGATGATGAACATCATCAATGGCGGCGCGCATGCCGATAACCCGATTGATATTCAAGAATTCATGATTATGCCGGTCGGCGGCGAGAGCGCCGCAGATGCCATCCGCATGGGCGCGGAAGTGTTTCACAGCCTGAAGCGTCTTTTGAAGGAAGCAGGGCTGAACACCAATATCGGCGACGAGGGCGGCTTTGCCCCCAATTTGTGTTCCGCCGATGAAGCGTTGACCTACATCATGCATGCGATTGAAAAAGCGGGTTATACCGCGGGCGAGGATATTGTGATCGCCTTGGATGCCGCCTCGACCGAGTTTTTCAAGGATGGCCATTATGTGATGGCGGGCGAGCGCAAGACGTTCACGCCGCAACAGATGGTCGGTTACTATGCCGATCTGTGCGAACATTTCCCCATCGTTTCCATTGAAGACGGCATGGCCGAAGATGATTTCGAAGGCTGGGAGCTGATGACCGAGGAACTGGGCGAACGCTTGCAGCTGGTCGGCGACGATGTTTTTGTGACCAACCCCGTGCGCATCGCCGAAGGCATCGAGCGCGGTATCGCGAATGCTGTTCTCATCAAGGTCAACCAGATCGGCACGCTCAGCGAAACGCTGGAAGCCGTCGAAATGGCGCACAAGGCCGGTTATCGCTGCGTGATGTCGCATCGCTCTGGCGAGACGGAAGATTCTAGTATTGCTGATTTGGCCGTCGCCACGAATTGCGGGCAGATCAAGACGGGCTCGCTGTCACGTTCGGATCGTCTGGCCAAATATAACCAGCTGATCCGCATCGAAGAACAATTGGGCAAAATCGCCCGCTTTGCTGGCACTTCCGTGCTTATGGGATAATGGTCAAACGCCGCAAGAAACATCGCTGGATACAACAAACGCTGTGGTCGCTACTCGGCGCAGCGATTGTCGGGTATTTTTTGTACCACACGATCCAAGGCGATCGCGGGTGGTTTGCGATGCTGCGCATGCAGCATGAGATTAAAACAGCCGAGAAGACTCTCTCCACGTTGCAAAAAGACCGGCAGGAACTCCAAAACCGCACCCAATTGCTACGCGATCAAAGCATGGATCCCGATCTGCTGGATGAAAAATCGCGCGAGCTTTTAAACTATTCCAAACCTAACGAGATCATCATTCTGACGCCGAATGAAAACCTGAATGATACAAAACCTAAACCAAAAAAATGAACCGAGAACGTTAACGGATCGAGAATATCAGCCTCACAATTCACTTTTTACTTGACTTTTGAAAAAAACTGTGATATGGTCTGTGATATAATAAAACAGCGACACAATGAAACGGCGCGAAAGATCGGCAGGGCTTCACCACAAGGTGAGGCCTTTTTTTTGGGCAATGGAGTCGTAAGTGAGAGTCTTTGCATAGGGTAGAGGGTCTCCCTACGCTAAAGCTTCGGGAGACAGGGATTTAGGGAAGAGATACGGCTTTGCCATAGGGCAAGGCCTTTTTTTGTTTTTGGACAAACAAACTGGATCCCCGCTTTCGCGGGGATGACGGATAATGCTATAAAACCCCGTCACTCCCGCGCAAGCGGGAGTCCCGTTTGTTTAGGGGGAAAACATGCTTCGTCTTATTCTGCCAGATACGCGTTACTTGGCGTCTTATATCGCGGCGTTGAGGGAGGGTTTCCGAATTGGCGTCCGTGATATTCCGCCAGAAGAGGAAATTCAAAAGATTGAGAAAGATCCGTTCGATCATCTTGAAGGGATTAATCGGCAAGGCGGCTTCTTCACGCCACCCGATGGGATCGAGCGTAAACGCGTACCGTTTAACGACTACTGGTTGGTTGATGATAAGGATTTTATCGGCGCGATTAGCCTTCGTTATGAGTTGAACGACTTTCTTGAAACGCATGGTGGTCATATCGGGTATGGCATCCGCCCATCCATGATGCGCAAGGGCTACGCTAAGGCGATTCTGACATTAGGACTTCAGAAGATGAGAGCACGGGGGATAACCAGTATTTTCATTACATGCGATGAAGATAATGTTGCGTCGTGGAAGACTATCGAGAGCAAAGGCGGCATAATAATGGACAAAGCGCCTTCTATTTTTTGTGGGGGCAGCATCCGTCGCCGTTATTTAATCGAGATAAAGGACTGAACCATGGACCATACCATTGAAAAACGTTTGCAAGTGATTGAAGAGCGCAACAAGAAGGTCGAGTTCGACAAAGCGTGGGAAACGAGTTGGACACGACGCCTCGTCATTCTTGGCGTGACTTATGTCGTGGTGGCGTTGGTGCTGACGCGCATTCATCCCGAAGGCGCATGGGTTGATGCGATCATTCCGTGCTTTGGTTATATCCTCTCGACGCTTTCGCTGCCGCCGATCAAGGCGTTTTGGATTAAATGGAAAACGAAACGCAGGAAATAAGTTGTCAATTTCTTTATGGTTTTTACATACAGTAAGACTTTATTAACCTGCAAAATATACTGATACCCGGCGTTTAACAAATCAGGAGAACTTTATGAAAAAGCTCGCACTTTCTTGCGCCTTTGTCGCGTCTTTAATGGCATTTGCCCCTACTGCACAGGCGGACACTATATCTATTCGTGGTGATGCCTGGTGCCCGTATAACTGCGACCCCAAGGACAGCAACCCTGGCTATATGATTGAAATCGCCAAAGAGGTTTTCGAAAAAGCGGGGCATACGGTTGATTATCAGACCCTGACATGGTCACGCGCGCTTGAGAAAGTGAAGGCCGGAGAGTTCTCAGCTGCTGTCGGGGCTGCCAAAGATGATGCGCCTGAGTTGGTCTATGGCGCATCGCCATTGGGCAAACAGGCCAACACCTTTGCTGTTCGGGCAGACGATGCGTTCTCTTATAAAGACATTTCGTCTTTGGATGGAAAAGCCATGGGTGTCATTGCAGGTTATGCCTACACGGATGAGCTCAACGCCTATATTGAAAAGAACAAGGCCGATCCTAAGAAGGTCCAGGCGGCTGCTGGCGATGACGCGTTGACAACAAATCTGAACAAACTTGTTGCAAAACGCGTCGATCTTGTTTTGGACGACGGAAACGTTTTGGCGAACCAAATCACGACACAAAAGCTTGACGGCAAAGTAAAGGTTATTCAAAGCCCGCTGCCGACCATCAATCTTCACATTGCCTTCTCTCCTGCCAACCCCAAGTCCAAAGAATATGTTGAACTGCTGGATAAAGGCGTTGAGGAAATGAGGAAGTCCGGCAAACTTGCGACGATCCTTTCGAAATATGGCGTTAAAGACTGGCAGTAACAGGAGTATAAAAGCGTGTCCATCAGTTCTGAATCCTCAACGTTGTTATCGAAAGCTTCCAATTTGTTTTCACATGTAAATCTTGTTCAAAAAACAATGCTCGTCGTCGTCGTCATGCTTGTGACGATTATGAGCACTGCCATGTGGTTTCAGATTCAAAGTGTAACAGCGCAGAGAACGCAGGAACTCGAAAAACGCGCGCAACTGGTTGCTCAAATACAGGGGACGGGTTTGGCCGCCCCTGTGTGGAATATGGAAACCAATTCGATCTTGTGCATGCTGCGAGGGCTAACCTTTGATAAAGCCTTTGCAGCGGCACAGATCGTCGACCAACAAGGAGCGGTTCAGCAAAAAATTGGGGACGTGCCGGAAGAAAGCGTTAAGGCATCTTCTCCCATACTTTATGACAGCCAGCCTATCGGCTCGGTCGAAGTCTATTATTCCAAGAACACGCTTTATGAAGAAATTCGCCACATGACCTACCTTTATATTGGCCTGGGTCTGTTGCTGTTATTTGCCACGATGTTATCGCTTTACGGCGCATTGCAAATGATCATGCGGCCACTGGCGCGACTGCGCACCACGATGCTTGCGCTGGCAGAAGGGAACACCTCAATCGATATTCCGGCGCTGGACAGACAAGACGAAATCGGCGCGATGGCCAAGACCGTCGATGTGTTCAAGCAAAACAAGATACGCGGCGATCAACTATCCAACGAGACAACCTTGCGCGTCAAACGCGATCAGGAACACGCTCTTGAAACGACAAAAGCCGTCGATACGTTTGTCAACGACGTAACATCATCTCTATCATCGTTCCAAGCCGCCATCGGGCAGCTGAATGCCAACGCAAAAACAATGGCCGAGAACGCGGACAACACACGCACCCAGACGCAGTCCGTGGACAGCGAGACCACTCAGTCGGCTGAAAATATCGCCGCAATGTCCGAAGCCGTGCAGAGGCTCCGCGAAGAAGTCGCCGCGATCAATGAAAAGGTCACGCTATCGCTCTCCATCAACCGCGAGGCGGTATCGGAGGCCGAGAAAAGCTCGCATCTTATCGAACAATCGGCACAGACAGCCAACGATATTGTTGGTGTGGTGTCATTGATTGAAAACATTGCGGCGCAGACCAACTTGCTGGCGCTCAACGCAACCATTGAAGCGGCGCGTGCAGGTGAAGCGGGGCGCGGCTTTGCTGTCGTCGCGCAGGAAGTCCGCACGCTCGCGGGACAAACGGGAAGCGCAACAAAAACAATTCAGGAACATGTGACGGCCATTCAGGAGGCGATGGACCGCGCCGTGACCGCCATTAACTCGATTGTAAAAACTATCAGCCGCGCAAGCGCCGTAAGCGACGACGTTCACAGTGCGGTAACGGCGCAGGATCAGGATGTCCAAGCCATCAGCGGGAAGGTGGCCGATGTGGTCACCTCTGGCCAGACGATTGCGACCAGTATGGTCAAGGTGTCGGATGCCGCCAGCCTGACCTCACGCTCGGCGGACGAGATCAACAAGGCGGCCATGTCTTTGGACAAAGAATCGCGGCGTCTCAAGGCCTTTATCGACCGTTTTGTCTCAAGCGTGGCGACCCGCAAAGACGACTAATTGCTGATAAACATTATTTGTTTTATTGCCGGAATGGGCTATCCTTCGCGCCATGTCCAATGATGCTATCAAACTTGATCCATCGTGGCTTGCCGCTGTTGGTGGCGAGTTCGATAAGCCGTATATGCAAAACCTCAAGCAGTTTTTGCGTGAGGAAAAATCCAATGGTCAGGCCATTTTTCCACGCGGTGATCATATTTTCAATGCCCTGAACAGCACGCCGCTCAATCAGGTGCGCGTTGTGATCATCGGGCAAGACCCTTATCACGGGCGCGGACAGGCACACGGGCTTTGCTTCTCGGTGCAAGAGGGCGTTGCGTTGCCACCCAGCCTTCTCAACATCTACAAAGAAATCGCAGCCGAGTATAACGCGCCGATCCAACGGGCGGGCGACCTGACCCGCTGGGCGAAGCAAGGCGTTCTCCTTTTGAATGCAACGCTGACGGTGCGCGAGGGGCAGGCGGGATCCCACCAAAACAAAGGGTGGGAGACGTTTACGGACGCTGTAATCCGCGCGGTGAATGATAGCCGCGAGCATGTCGTATTTTTGCTGTGGGGTGCCTATGCGCAAAAGAAGGGCGCGGTGATCGACCGCTCGCGCCATTGCGTATTGGAAGCACCGCACCCGTCGCCGCTTTCCGCGCATCGCGGTTTTTTGGGCTGCGGTCATTTTATGAAAGCCAACGCGTATTTGGAAGGTCACGCGTTGCAGCCCATTGATTGGGTGGGGATCTGAGATGTCGGACCTGATTTCCTGCGTTATTCCTTTATCAAAACCGCTGCCGCCTGTTTTGGGCGTGGGCGCATATTTGAAGAACGCGCTGTGCCTGATCCAAGGGAATGAGGCGTGGATCAGCCGCGAGAACGGATCACTGGATAGCGTCGAGGCCATCACGCGTTTTCAAACGACCGCGCAGGCGATGATCGATACGGCCAAAGAAAAGCCGATCCTGATCGCGCATGATTGGCACCCTGATTTTCCTTGCACCCGTTGGGCGATGGAGAGCGGTTATATAACGGTTGGCATTCAGCACCACCACGCCCATGCCGCTGCCGTGATGGCGGAGCATGGGATTGACCACCCTGTGTTGGCGCTAACGCTGGACGGTTTTGGTCTTGGCAAAAACAACGAGGCGTGGGGCGGTGAATTGCTTCGTGTCGATACCAAAGGATTTCAACGTCTGGGTCATCTGCGGACGCTGTCCCAACCGGGGGGCGATGTTGCGGCACGGCAACCTTGGCGGATGGGCGCGGCAGCCCTCTTTGCGATGGGGCGCGGCGATGAAATTGCCACGCGTTATGCGGCGTTTGAGGGGGCAAGCCATCTGGCGATGATGATGCAGCGCGGCCTTAACGCGCCGCCGACGAGTAGCGCGGGGCGCTTGTTCGACGCAGCCTGTGGCTTGCTGAATGTCATGCCCGTGGCAACGTTTGAAGGCGAAGCGCCGATGAAGCTTGAATCCATGGTCACAAAGCCGCAGGTGATGGCAGAGGGCTGGCAGATTGAGGATGACGTGCTGGATATGCGGCCTTTGCTGGCACGGTTGGTGGAGTGCGAGGCGGGAGAAGGAGCCAACCTATTTCACGGCACGCTGGCGGCGGGGCTTTTAGAGTGGCCCCAAAAAGCCAGTGTACAGACGGGGATTAAGCAGGTAGCCCTGTGTGGGGGCTGCTTTTTTAACAAGGTCTTGCGGGAATCTCTTAGCCAAGGGATGATGGCCGCCGGATTGACGCCCTTGCTTCCGAAACAGATGTTGGTGGGCGATACGGCGATCGCCTTGGGGCAAGCCTATGCGGCAGCGCTGAAAACAGGAGAATAAAACCATGTGCCTTGCGATACCGGCGAAGATTACGAAACTGCTAGACGGCGATATGGCTGTCGCCAATGTCAGCGGCGTGAATCACACAATCTCCCTGTCGCTGGTCGAAGATGTCGGGGTGGGCGATTACGTGATCGTGCATGTCGGGTTTGCTTTGTCGAAAGTTGATGCGGATGAAGCAGCCAAAACTCTCGCGCTGTTCGATGAGTATTATGCAGCAGGCGCAGCGGCGGCGGCAGAAGAGGGCAACGCGTGAAGTATATCGAAGAGTTTCGCGATCAGCGCTTGGCGCAAAAGCTGGCTGCCGCCATTCAAGAGGAAGTCAAAGGCGCACGCCCCGATGGTCAGCCTTTTCGCTTTATGGAGTTCTGCGGCGGGCATACGCACGCGATTTTCCGCTTTGGGTTGCCGGACATTTTGCCACCCGAAATCAAGATGATCCATGGGCCCGGTTGCCCCGTGTGCGTCTTGCCGATGGCCAAGATTGATGCAGCCATTCAACTGGCGCAAAAATATGATGTGACGCTGTGCACTTATGGCGACATGATGCGCGTACCAGGTGGGCAAAGACTTTCTCTCTTGAAAGCGAAAGCTGCGGGTGCGGATATCAAGATGGTGCTGTCGCCAAGCGATGCGGTGACATTCGCCAAAGAAAATCCGAACCGCGAGGTTGTGTTCTTCGCGATCGGGTTTGAAAC
>DNGD01000025.1 GCA_003486725.1 Rhodospirillaceae bacterium | reverse complement strand
GCGCCATCCCAGCCAGCTTTACGAAGCCGGACTGGAAGGCCTTGTGCTGTTCGCGATCATGATGGCGTTCGCGATGGTGCCGAAGTTGCGCAGCCGTGCAGGGCTGCTCTCCGGCATCTTCCTGACGCATTATGCGCTGTTCCGTTTTATCGTCGAGTTTTTCCGTGAGCCTGATGAGCAGCTGGGCTTTCTGTTTGCGGGCGCGACGATGGGGCAGCTTTTGTGCATCCCGATGTTCCTGTTTGGTGAGTATCTCGTCTTGCGTGCCCTCATAAAAACCAAAAAACGCTGGGGCGAAAAATGAGTGAAATTGCGGGGATCATCCGTAATCTGATCGCCGCCGACGGCCCCATATCCGTTGCGCGGTTCATGCAGCTTGCCCTGTCTTACCCAAAGCATGGCTATTATATGAAGGGCGATCCGCTGGGCGTGTCGGGCGATTTTACGACCGCGCCCGAAATCAGCCAGATGTTCGGTGAGCTGATCGGTCTGTGGCTCGCCGATATGTGGCGGCAGATGGGGCAGCCACTGCGCTTTACATTGCTTGAGCTGGGGGCAGGGCGCGGCACGCTGCTCGCTGATGCTCTAAGAGCGAGCGAGAAGGTTCCGGGTTTCCATGCCGCCATGAAGCTGAAACTTATCGAAAGCAACGAGACGCTCAAGGCGCTACAGCGCGAGAAACTTGCTGCTTATAAGCCTGACTACATCGCGGATTTGTCGGCGCTGCCGGAGCATCCCGTTTTCTTTATCGCCAACGAATTTTTTGATGTGTTGCCCGTCCACCAATACGTGAAGCTGGCCGATGGCTGGCGCGAGAGAATGGTGGGGCTTTCGGATGACAAGTTCGTCTTTGTCACGGGTGAGGCGGCGGTGCCGTTGCCGCTTCCCGACGGCGCGGCGTTTTACGAGATTTCGCCGATGGCGATTGCGATGGTCTCCGACATCGCGGCGCATATCGCGGCCTATGGCGGCGCGGCGCTGTTCATCGACTATGGCTATTCGGAAGCCAAAGGGTGCAGCACGCTACAGGCGGTTTCAGGGCATGAACCCGTCAATGCGCTGGAGCGTCCGGGGCAGGTCGATTTGACGGCCCACGTCGATTTCGCCAGCCTGAAACTCGCGGCGCAAAAACACAATGTCGCCGTTTCTCCCATTATCGGGCAGGGCGCGTTTTTAAAGGCTTTGGGGATTGAATTAAGGGCGCGACAGCTTAAAATGCAGGGAAACCTTGAACAAGCCGATGCGATTGACGCCGCCCTGCACCGTTTGACCGATCCGTCAGAGATGGGCGCGTTGTTCAAGGTCATGGCGATGGCACCAAAGGATTGTAAGGATATAGCAGGATTTCCATGATTGATTTTTTGAAGGCGGATACGCTGGCGGCGCTGCCGTCCATCACGCACGGTTTTTTCACACGGCAGGGTGGCGTCAGCCAGCATGCGTTTGCGTCATTGAACGGCGATTTCGCCTTGGCGGATGATCGTTTGTTCGTCATAGAAAACCGCAAACGCGTTTGCAAGGCGTTGCGGCAACCGATGGCGTCGTTTCTGGCTTGCCGGCAGGTTCACTCCTGTGATGTCTTGCCGGTTTCCTTTGCTTGGGACAGCAAGCATCCGCCTGTCGCGGACGCGATGGTGACCAAAAAAAGCGGCGTCGTCTTGGCGATTTTGACGGCGGATTGCGCGCCCATTTTGTTTGCCGATGAAAAGGCGGGCGTGATCGGTGCGGCGCACGCAGGCTGGCGCGGCGCGCTGGGCGGCATCATCGAAAACACGGTTCATATGATGGAGCGACTGGGCGCGACGCGCGGCGACATCGTGGCGGCGGTGGGGCCCTGTATCTGGCAGGATTCGTACGAAGTCAGCGCCGATTTCTTGATCCCGTTTCTTGACCAGGACAAACAAAGCGAGCGTTTTTTCAAAATCGCTGAAAAGCGCGGGCATTATCAGTTTGACTTGCCAGCCTATGTCGCCACAAGATTGCAGACGTCAGGGGTGGGGACTGTTGAAGCCTCACCCGCCGATACGTTTCCGGATCAAACAAGGTTCTACAGCTACCGCCGTCATTTCCTGCAGATTGAAATCAATACCGGTCGCCAAATGTCCGCCATTGCGTTGAGGTGAGCCCATGTCGCAACAAACGATCATTCCGCCGTCATCAGCCGCACAACCGGCGCGTCTTGATGTGCGTTATGGCAGTTTCACCGCGAGGCTTCTGGCGCTGATCATCGATCGTCTGCTGATTAGCGCGACCCTCTTGGTCATCTTTATTCCGCTCGGCATCGTGGCGTCGATCGGCGGGTTGTTTGTGATGCCGCAGCTTTCGATTGTGCAAGGCACCGTTGCGCCGTCACTGTGGTTGCTGAGCATTGTTCTCGACTGGCTCTATTTTGCCGTTATGGAAAGCGGCGAGCGCGGCGCCACGTTCGGCAAGCGCTTTATGAGCGTAAAGGTTCTGAATGATCGCGGTGAGCGCCTGACTTTCGCGCGTGCCTCCTTGCGCTATTTTTCAAAGATCCTCTCGGCACTGCCCTTTATGCTCGGCTTCGTGATGGCCATCTTCACGCAAAAAAAACAAGCCCTGCACGACTTCATCGCCGAGACGGTGGTGGTGAAGGTCTAGAGCAATATTAGAGTCACGGATGAAACTTCGCCCGATTTTGCGTTTTGAAAATCTTAGTTTTTGGCCCACTATATCTTGCGATTTTTCGATGATACTGACCGCAAGATAAGGTATGTTTTTTGGTTAATTTGCTCTGTGAGCGCATTCTTGATCAAAAAGCGACCCCAGATAGGCCTCAGCGCGGCGTAGGAGCCCCAAATTTCAACGAATCGTTGATTCTAAACGCTTTTTTGCAACGCATTTCGAGGGCGGCATTAACCCCGATTTTGCCCCAAAACAACCCCGCTATTAACCATGATGTTTGATTGTGTGACCGCTCCGACGCTGATAGTTTTTCAAACGCTTCCTCGCCTCCTTTTTGAAAGATTGCTGAAATGGAAAATAATGATTTGATTGAAGTGTTGAATGAAGCCTTCGCACCGCTTGGTTTCAAGTGTGAACCCATTATAGATTTTATGGCGGAAATAGTGACAGTCAAAAACAGCGCTGATGGGTCGGACTTAAGCGAGCAGCAAAAAGAATTGTTCTTTCAAGCAATGGAAGGGGCGGGGATTGCTTTTGCAGGAGGAAGATTTTCCGATATTGAACGCGCACATTCAATGAAAACGATTTTTCGTGAAGAGGTTGTTTTGGAGTTAACTGATGAGGTCGATGAATTTTCAGTTGATTTTTGGAAAGATGAAAACATGCAGGCGATCATCAACAACAAAGCCCGTCTCATCGAATCCGCCGCACGGATTGCGAAGGAGAATCGGATTCTGGGTACTAAGAAATCGGCGTATGATGAGCGTCAAGACATGTATCAGAAACGAGCCGAAGAGCTTAGCAGCGCCTTTCTTCCTTTAGGAATTATGTTCAAGCGGTTTGGCGATTCTAGTAGTTGGCTTTCTGCTCATAATTGTGAGGATAGCACCACATTAAATGAGGAGCAGAGGGAGATAGTGCAAAAGGTTTTTAGATTATCGTTTGTTCGTTTAATGGATAGTTTATCCTTTAGTCCCATTGGTGTTTTGCTTACTGGCAAACGTATATCTTCCTCAGGCATCGTTACTTTGGATATGCATGTCGATTCTTGCACATTTGCCATCGACTTCGAAGGCGAACACGGCGAGGCGGCGCGAGAAAGAATCAAAGATATGGCCGTAACCGCCGCACGAATTGCGAAGGAGAACGGGATCGGGGTTGCGGCGCAAATGGAAAATTCCGCAGTTGTGGATACGGCTAAACCTGAAATTGATGCGGTGTATAACAAGCAGGATAGAGGTTTTGACCTAGCCACCGCGCGCGGAAAACTTGATCGCGCAACGCGCGTCGTAAGCGGAATTGAATGGAAAGAATTTGCGACGTATCAAAGCGAAATCATTTTTGAGCCAGTTGGCGCTCTTGGTGGAGCCTTAAACGATATTGGCCTTTCGGGCGTTAAGCGCATGCTTGCTCAATCCGGCTTTGGTGTTGACGGTGCGGCCACAGTTTTGAAACCCGGAATGAAAAAGATCGGCAACTTTCGACACGGTAAGCTTTATCTAAAACCCGAAGAACTTAATGAGGTTATAAACAGGGCTGATCTGTTGCTTGATAAGGCTCGGATTGCTTTTGGTAAGGTGCAGCAGGTTAACGGGGACCCTCAACAAAACGCGAAGGTGCAGCAAAGCATTCAGGCCGCGCAATATAGGAGTGAGGCTGGAAAGTTGCTGAAGTCTTTTCAAAACACGTCAGGCCAAGTGCTTGGCTATACCGACATTTATCGCGGTAGTGACAGATCGTGGGTCTTGCAGAAAAAGAAATGCCCTGCGGGTTATGTATGTCTTGAAACGACGATACTGCGTGATCAGAAAATTCTAACTGCCGTAAAAGAAACGTTGGAAGAAATTGGTTATGATAACTCTCGAAGCCAAATTGTTGGCCACGGGGATAATGCCATAGGTGCGTTTACATTTGATGGGGCGTTCTTTCATGTTCAAGTGCCTGTGAGGAACGTTCAAAAAGCGGTTGAGGCTAACAAAACGTTTATGGGCCTCCTTCAAAAAAAGTTCGCGCCGTAAGATTAGTTGGGCTCCCCATCCTTCCACACTTTTTGCGTTTTGAAGCTGTGGTCCAGCATTACGATGTCTGCGGCGTAGGTTGGCAGGAGCTTGCCCAAGCGATCGCCGAGGCCTAAAAACTCCGCTGGAATGGTGGACGCCATACGCAAGACCTTTTCAGGGTCAAGACGTACATCGCGAATGCAGCGCGGCACGCACTCGCCCAGCGTCAGCATCGCGCCCGACACAACACCCTGTTCATTGACGCAATAATCCTTTTGCGGAAACACCTTTTGTCCGCACCAGTCAAACGGCTGTGGATTGTCGGCTCCGGCGGGTGCGGCGCTGTCGCTGACCAAAAACAGTTTGTCTTTCGCCTTGGCGCGAACCGCGATGCGCATCAGTTCCGGCGTCACATGATGGCCGTCGGCAATCATCCCGCACCAACTTTGCGCGTCATCCAGCGCAACACCGACCACGGTAGAAGATCGCCCTTTCACTGGTGGCATGCGCGTGAACAAGTGGGTAAAACCTTTTGCCCCCGCCGCGAGCGCCGCGCGGGTTTGCTCGGTTGTTGCCTGCGTATGGCCGAGGGAGACGATTACGCCCTGTTTTACAAGTCTTGCGATTTGCTCCGGCGTGACCTGTTCCGGCGCAAGCGTCACGATAAAGCATTCGCCGCTTTCAGCGCGGTGGGTCTGAAAATCCGTCTCGCTCAGCGGGCGAACGAGGGCAACATTATGCGCGCCGGAGTATTCCTCGCTGATATGCGGCCCCTCAAGATGGATGCCAAGAATGCTGGGGTCGCTTTTGCGTGCCTGCCGCGTGGCGGCGGTCGCTGCAGCCATAACTTCCGGTGTGTCGGTGATGCAGGTGGGGAGCAGGCGGGTGGTGCCGCTCTTCCGGTGCGCGGCGGCGATGGCCAGAACGCCTTTAACCGTTGGCGTTGCGTTCAGCAAAACATTCCCGCCGCCATTCACCTGACAATCAATGAATCCGGGCGCTAGAATATGGTTAGCGCAGGTGGTGATCTTGAAATCATCCGGAACCTTATCGTTGTGGATAAGATCGACAATTTTGCCGTCCTTCACCAAAAGAGCCTGATTTTCAACGAAAACCTCGCCCGTAAAGATTATGGCGTCGGTCAGCGCCATGGGGAGGGACTGGGGGAGAGAAGGAGCGGTCATCGCTTGCACTAAACCTCTACGTAGATTAGTCTTTGCGGCGTCAGTACGATTCCGACAACAGCAACACACAAACCGGATTATCCCATGAACAATGTGAACGAACAAGGCCTTATCCAGGAAATCGAAGAAGATCTCGCCCGCAAGCGGATGGAGGCTTTGTGGAAGCGTTACGCGCCCTTCGTGATTGGCGGCGTTCTGCTTGTTATTCTGGCGACGGCTTCTGTGACTGGCTGGCGTAATTATAAAACGAAGTCCGAGCAAACTACAACGCAGGGCTTGGTGGAACTTTCAGAAAAAATCTTTGAAAAGCGCGATGACAAAATGGCCGAGCTGGCGGCGTTCGCCAAGGACAATGCGGGCAAGAGTCAGGCCGCGTTTGCGTTGTTCGAAAGCGCGGGGATCGCGCTGGAGCAAGACAAAAAGGCCGAGGCCGTCGCGATTTATGATGCTCTTGCCGCTGATGCGGCCGTCGATCCCATCTATCGCCAATTGGCCGATTTGTTCGCGGTGCAGGTTCAACTGGACACCGGCGATGCAGCGGCGCTTGAAGCGCGTCTCGCGCCGTTGATGAAGGACAGCCCGTGGCGCTTTACGGCGACCGAATTTGCGGGGCATCTGGCGCTGCGCACCGGCGACAAGGAAAAAGCCAAAAAGATTTTTACCGAACTGAAAGCGATGCCTGATGTGACACCCCTTATCGCGGCGCGTGCCAGTGACGTGTTGCAATGGCTTGGTGAAGGAAAATAATCGATGAAAAATATGCGCCTCCTGCCTGCTTTTTTGCTGCTTTTAACACTCACAGCTTGCGGATCGAGCGGTAAGGATGCGCCCGTAACCGGCAAACGCATCGCTGTTTTGGAAGCGGTGCGCAAGCCCGCGACAGAGCCGACGGTTGCCGCCGATTTCACGGTTGAGTTGCCAGAGCCGGCAATCAATACGGATTGGGCGCAAAATGGCGGCAACGCCGCGCATGCGATGGGGCATTTGGGGTTGGCTTCGACGACACTGAAAAAGTCATGGTCTGCCGATGTTGGCTCCGGCTCCGGCGGATATTACAAACTGCTGTCCATGCCTGTGATTAATGGCAAGATGCTTTATGCACAGGATTCAAAGGGGACTGTCAGCGCCTATAACACCGCGAATGGCAGTCGTTACTGGCGCGTTGAAACCGCTCCGACCAATAGCGACAATGACGCGATCGGCGGCGGCCTCGCCTATGAAAACGGCGTTCTTTATGTCACCACGGGCTTTGGCGAGGTTCTTGCGCTGCGTGCCAACGATGGCGCGGTGATCTGGCGGCGGATGCTGGGCAAGCCCATACGCTCTGCGCCGACGGTGTCTGATGGCCGCCTGTTCGTCATCAATATCGAAAATGAAACCTTTATGCTCGATGCGAAATCCAGCCTTGTGATCTGGAAACATACGGGCATTGCGGAAAGTGCCACGCTGATGGGGTCTTCCTCTCCGGCGGTGAACGGCGACACGGTTGTGGTCGCCTATAGCAGCGGTGAGGTGTTTGGTCTGCGCGCGCAAAACGGCCGCGTGGTGTGGAGTGAGGTTCTGGCCGTGCCGACAAAGATCGGCGCGCTCCCCGCGATTGCGGATATTCGTGCGCTCCCTGTGATGGATAAGGGCGTCGTGTTTTCAGTGAGCCACAGTGGCCGTATGGTTGCGGTGGATGAACGACGCGGCGACCGCAAGTGGGAGGCTGATCTGGGCGGTGTGAACACGCCGGTTTCTGCCGGTAACGTTGTTTATCTGCTCACCAATGATAGCGAGCTGATGGCGATCTCGCAGACCGACGGGCGCGTTGTCTGGTCGGTCGCGCTACAAAGACTGGAAAAACCCTCTGACCGCGAGTCGGATGCGGTGTCATGGTCGGGCCCTGTTTTGGCGGGGGGGCGGCTCTGGTTGACCAATTCTCTGGGGCATCTGGCCTCGTTCATGCCACAGACGGGCCAAGCGGCGCAGAGTGTGGATCTGGGCGATTCCTTCTATCTCCCGCCCGTTGTGGCGGATCAGACGCTCTATGTCCTTACGGATGACGGGAAATTGATCGCCCTGAGGTAGGCTTTTTCCGCTGTTTTTGCTGGGCTTACGGTGATGGTTAACGCAAGAACCCACCTGAATGGCAGGGGAATGCGGAAAATAGCGTCCCGAAAGCTTTGAGCCTTGACAAAGAGGCATATTTTCGTGACATTGTGGGCGCTGACCAAGACGGCTGAGGGCTGCTTTGGCGCGGCTAAGAACGCGCCCTAGAAGGTCGCGATAACAGGACACTGACAGGAATTTAAAATGGCCAAGACAAAGAATGACATTAAACTGGTAAGCACCGCTGGTACGGGCGTTTTTTATGTGACCAAAAAGAACCCTAAGAACACGACGAAGCTTGAGCTGAAAAAGTACGATCCTCGCGTTCGCAAGCATGTTGCTTTTAAAGAAGGCAAGATCAAAGAAGGCAAGAAGTCGTAATTTTTTCTTATGTGAAAGTTGTTTGTTTCAATGGATTGTGCGGTCAAGCCTCTTATCCAAGATGTTCTCCCTGTATCGGATGAACCGATCCTTGAATCGGACGGCATTGAAATTCCCGATTACCTTGAAACCTATTACTGGTGGGCGTACGTCCGGCCTTGGGCTGTGCGCATCTTTGAGCGCGATTGGCTGATCAACCTGATCCTGTGGGGATTTTACGAGCCTCTGCGTGACAGGCTCCTTGCCATGATTGGCGATAAAGTTTCTGGCCGCACGCTAAAAATTTCCTGTTGCTATGGGCAGTTGGAGCCAATGCTCGCCGCGCGGGTGAAGGCAGGCGGCGGGACACTCGATATTCTGGATGTCGCGCCTGAGCAGATCAAGAATTCGCGCCGCAAGAATGCAGCCTTTATCGAAGACGGCACCGTCACCCATTATCACCGTAATTCGAATGATCTTGGCTTTGCGGATGCATCGTATAACCGCGCGATCGTCTTTTTCCTGCCGCATGAACAACCTGTCACTGAACGCCGCAAGACGTTCACCGAGGCCTTCCGCGTCGTCAAAAAAGGCGGTGAGGTTTATGTGGTGGAGTTCCATAAATCCAAATGGTGGCATCCACTGCGTCTGATTTGGTACCCCGTTTTGCTGGTGCTTGAGCCGTTCGCGCGTGATTTGTGGACAAAAGACATCGCGACGTGGCTCCCGCATGGTGGTCTTGGCTGCACCATTGAAAAGAAAACCATCTTCGCCGATTTCTACCAGCTTGTGAAAATCACAACGCCGAAGTAATTTAATATCGATTTTTGATAATGCGACTTTAGGAGGCAACGATAATGCACAGCCTAATGCATAACGATTATCCTAATGAGATAGGTCCTTTTCGTTTGATGTTGGGTACTCACTTTGATGAAATTGACTTAAGCAACACATATGTTGACGATGATGCTTTATTCGAATTTGTTATGAAATATCGAGCAAAATATAAAATGCGCACAGTATGGGAGCGCTATATAGATCCTAAAAGCCCACAAAGTGCCCTTTCCTCCATGAAAGAAGGGGAGAACTTTCAGGAATGGTATTCAAATAATGGTGACTGTGTCAAACAGTTGGATGAACTCGTGAACATATTTAACACCACAACAGATATGACCGAGTTTCGTGGTGCATATAATGAGTTGTGGTATTGTATGAGCCACAGTCGTCGGGGAAAAAACTCTTTGTGGGAGATTAAACCTGAGGATGGTGAGCAAAAACGTGTTGTGCCTAAAGAACCAAGAAAACCGATTGCTGTGCCTATGCCACGATAGAATGTCACCACAACCCTTGATGTATGACGAACATAGCAAAATAAAGAAAAACTCGTCATCGCGAGGAGCGCAGCGACGTGGCGATCCAGTCTGCCGCGCGTCCGCGCGGCAAAAGACTCATACGCGCCGCTGACGCGACGCAGCTGGATTGCCACGCTCCCGTTGGTCGCTCGCAATGACGGTGGAGAGACTACAACGCCGCTTTCATCAGTGCTTTTGTATAATCTTCTTTTGGTTCATTGAAAATTTCATTTGCCGCGCCTTGCTCCACCACGCGGCCATCCTTCATCACGATTACATGGTTTGACAGCGCCTTGACGACGCGCAGATCATGACTGATGAACAGATAGGCAAGGCTGTGACGCTTTTGAAGATCGCGCAGCAAATCGACAATCTGCGCCTGCACCGAACGATCCAGCGCGGAGGTCGGCTCATCCAGTATCACCAGTTTGGGGCTGAGGATCATAGCGCGGGCGATGGCGATGCGCTGGCGTTG
>DNGD01000195.1 GCA_003486725.1 Rhodospirillaceae bacterium | reverse complement strand
CTTGTCCCTGTGGCGGGACTCCCCGGTGCGGGCTATAGCGCGATCATCGCCTCGGCCTTGCTGTGCGGTTGGTGGTATCGCGCGGCGGTTGCCAAAGCCTCGTAATCCGCGACAAAATAAGGCTATTTACTGCGTAACGTCCGCTTTCCGGCAGACGCGCTACCGCCACGCTTCATGCTGACGGTTTGCGCACTGGCGCGGGATTTTGTCCCGCGCAGGGAAGGCGCAGACTGAAGCACGGCGACTTTCTTGCGGCTCATCGACGTCTTGGTCTTCAGGCTTGGCGTCTTGCGTTTGATTGAGGACAAGTCCGTTTGCGCGGAAATGGCCTGCGCCTGATGTTCCTTCCCGAAGGGCGAGAGCATTGTGAGGGTTAGGCTTTTGATGCCGAGTTCCCAAGCGCGAAGAACCAGCGCGGCGCGGGCGGGCGCATTGAAGGAAGAGGGCACGGGAAGCGATAGCGCCACTTCATCCGTCACAAAGCTTTGCACGGCGGCGGCCATATGAAGGCTGGCTTCATGCGCGGTGTCCTTGGCCGTTTCGAAGATCGCAATATGGTCGGGCGCGATTTCCAGAACGCCTTTGACGCTGCGATGACCGCAGCAGAAATTGTTGGCCGTCCTCACGTCCTGCGTCGAGAAGCCCAGCTTGTGCAGAAGATTGAAGGCGGGATCATTAACTTCCACTTCGCTTAATTTCAAAACGGAGCGGCAAAACGCTGCGCCCAGCACCCATGGGGTGAAGGCAAAACGCAAATGATCGACGAAAGGTAAAACGGCTTCCAGACGGGCGAGGGGCGCGTCGGTAAAGCCTTTTTCGCGCAAGATGGCGTGGTTGACGGCGGGCGCGGCTTTCAGCGTTTTATAGCCGACCACATGATCCACAATGGCTGCTTTGTCTTCCGGTGCATAACCCAGTTTGTCGAGGGCAAGGGGCAGCGTAGGGCGCGCGCGGCGCTCAAACATATCGCCGCCGACGGCATAATCGCAGCAAAGGGCTTGCTCGGCCAGCACACCTGACGCGACGCTATCAAGCAGCGGCGCGAGGTCGCTTGTGTCCGTCATCGCACCGGTCAGGTGCAAATGGCGCAGCCCGTGTTTTTGAACAAGGTGCAAGGCTTCTTCGGAGGCGTAGCGCGCATTGGCGATCAGGATCAGATCCACGCCGGAGTCGATTTTCAACGTCTGGGGCAGGATGGACAGACGATCATAATCGTTCTTTTCATCGAAGGTCGCGCGCAGACGGTTGCGCAGCGCGCGCAAAGATGCCTCGCGGTTTGCGTTGAAGGCGGGGCAAGCGCCGTTCTTTTCGGCCAGACGCGCGGAAGTGGCGGCGGCGGTGGCCGTCACAATGGCGGCCAGCGCGGAGGCGGTGCCACGGGCGACGTCGCTGTCATAAGGCAGGGAGAGGCTCATCAACAGCGCGGCCAGATTGCCCAGCTGAAGGGAAAGCGGGCGTTCTTCTGTTACCCGTGTTGTCATGTCGGCGTAGAAAATCTCGCCAAGCAGCACGGCCAGCTTGGTGGCCTGACGGACGCCGGCGATATCGATGCTGCCGTCTTCTTTACGCAGAGCCAGCAGGTTGATCGTGGCCGAGGGTGCGGTGGAGGGCGTGCTTAAAACGCCCCATTGCGCGATGGTGTCGGCGAACGCGATGGTCGTCGTGCGATGGCCCAGACTGTTTTGGAAGAAGCTCTCCCACTTTTCATGCGCCAAAGGTTGCGTGCGGCGCAAAATGGTATCGACCGTGTCGTTTTGCAGCACAAGCGTCTTGGCGTGCGGGGCGCGCGGCGCTTTGGACGCTGCGGCAGCAGCAGGAATCCCATAGGCCCAGTCGAGGCCGAGCGTGGCCATCGCTTGCGGCGCGATGACAAGGCGGCGCGTCACAAGGGCGGCGCGGACTTCATCGTAAAAAATGGAGGCGGTGTTTTCATCGGCCCAGAAACCGGCTTTCCAGCCGCGATAGGTGGCCGCGCCCGCGATGCGCTCAAAGACATCCATGGCGGATGTCTCGTGCGTTGTCTCTGCTCCCTTTGCGCTGTGTTGCCACAACCAGGAGGGGGTCGTGTTTTCCTCTATCGCGCGGCGCGAGGCTGGCACAATTTGGCACACAGCTGCTTGAAAGGACTGCGCCGCCTCAAGGCTCCAATCGTCCGGCACCGTAAAGGCGGGCGACAGCGGCTCCTCCGCGCTTCCCGCGATGACAAAGCGGAATGACTCGTGCGGCTGGAGAGAGGGGCTCGAAAAGAGACGTTCATGAAGCATCTGAAACTCGTTTTTGTTTCAGTGGCTTAGCCTTTGATAAGGAGAGAGATCAAAAGTTATCCACAAGATGATGTAGCGTGCCAGATTAATGGCACAAAATATGGTAGTTATAAAGAAAAAGATACTCACAGGCCCAAAAGCGAAACGGTCTTGAGGAATCCTTGTCAAAACCTTGACGGCACCCTTTTTTTGGACGAGCCTGCGCAAAGTTGTTCACAACTTTTTTGAGGATTCAAAGGGGATCGCGCGGCATGTCAGAGGCTTTTTCATGGGTACGGCGCGCCTCTCAGGCGGGAACGAGGCTGATGACGGCGCTTTGCGGCGAGCTTGTCGGCGAAGATGATTATGGCAACCGCTATTACGAAACGCGGCAGGGCCGGTTTTGCGGCAAGCCCAAACGCTGGGTGCTGTATGCGGGCGCGCCCGAAGCGACCAAGGTTCCCCCCGAAGGGTTCGCGTGGTTGCATGGTCAGTGCGATCAGCCCTTGCCGAAGCAGGGGGCTAGCCGTTATGGTTGGCTTAAGCCGCATCACCCGAATCTCACGGGAACCGAAGCGGCCGACTATCCCTTGGGGCACACGCTGTGCCGCCTTTCGCAAAAAGGGCGTGTTTCAGGTCATCGCGGCACCCAGCCGTGGCAACCGCCCGAATGAACAGAAGTTGAAGAAGGAGTCGTTTATGGGACGCAATGCAATCGAGACTGTGCTCGGCGCTGTCGTACTGGTCGTGGCCGGTTTTTTCATCGTGTTTGCTTATTCCAGCGCTGATTTGCGCAAGGTGCAGGGCTATACGATTTCGGCGAATTTTCCCATGGTTGACGGCCTGAAAGAGGGCGGCGACGTCAAGATCAACGGTGTGAAGGTCGGCTCCATCGCGTCCATGGATCTGATTACGCAACCCGGCCCCGCGCAGTATCTGGTGGATATGAAGATGACGGTGTTGCCTTCCGTTCAACTTCCCCTCGACACCATCGCGATGGTCGCCAGCGAAAGTCTGCTTGGCGGCAAATATCTGTCGCTTGAGATTGGCGTTGAAGAAGACATGGTGCCGACGGACGGCACCGGCAAGCTGACGCGCACGCAAGCGCCGATGCGCCTTGATGATCTGATTGGCCAGCTGATCTATAGCAGCAAAAAGGACGATAATGCTGCGGCTCCTGCTGCTGCACCTGCCGCTCCTGCTGCTGCACCTGCCGCTCCTGCGCCTGAAACAGCCCCTGCGGCTCCTGCTGCCGAGCCGGCCCATCCGTGATGCGCTTTTCGTTAGCCCTTGCCGCGCTGTTGGTGACAACCATAACGTTTGCACCCGCGTCTGTTTCAGCGGCGGTGCCTAGCGTCGATAAGCCGGTGGCGGTGCTCCGCGCGCTGGACAAGGTCACGGCGCGGGTGGAAGAGATCGAGGTTCAGATCGAAAATCCCTACAAGTTCGGGACGATCTTTATCACCGCGCATGCGTGCCGCGTCACGACGCCTGAAGAAACGCCTGAATCGGCCGCCTTTCTGGACATCAGCGAATTCAAGCAGGGGCAGAGCGAAGTGTCCGTTTTTCGCGGCTGGATGTTCGCCTCCAGCCCCGCTTTGTCGGCCATGGAACACCCCGTTTACGATCTGTGGCTGATCGGGTGCAAGGGCGGCGAGACGGCAGCGCCTGCGACGCCGTCCGCGGATTCCGTTGTGGTAATGCCGGATTCCGCGCCGGTCACCGTGATCCCTGCGCCGCCGGCTCCGCCTAAGACGAAAAAGCCCTAAAAGCGAATCGTGGCGTGAGCATTGATTCTCTGTTATAATGCCCGCTCATTATGGGGTTTGAAGCAGTGTTATGAGTCAGCAAGAAAAATTATTCGAACGTTTAGAGCTTCTAAAAGCAGAGCATCGCGATCTTGACGATGCCATTCTGGCGCTCGCGCAGCGATCGGTCCCCGACATGGTTCAATTGGCGCGCCTCAAGAAACGGAAACTCGCCCTGAAGGACGATATTTTGCGCCTTGAAAGCGAGCTTCTTCCCGACATCATTGCGTAAGGCGAGCCATGGATAGCGCCTCATTGATCCCTGTCGCGACTTTCGCCGTCGGCGCTTTGGCGGGCAGCGTGCTGGCCTATGCGCTGCTACGCGGACGCGGCGCGGCGCACACCGATATGATCGACACGTTCAAGGCGCTCGCCGCCGATACGCTGCACCAAAACAGCACCGCCTTTTTGCAGATGGCGGAAGGCAAGTTGCAGCAGCGCGAACAGGCGGCCAGCGCAACGCTGGACAAGAAAACGGTGGCCATCGATGCGATGATTAAGCCGGTGCAGGAAACTTTGCACAAGATGGATCAGCAGCTACAAGCCTTGGAAGTAAAGCGCGAAGGCGCGTACCGCGAGCTGGCCGAAATGGTATCGGCGTCGCGCGAAACACAAATTCAATTGCGTCAGGAAACCAGCCAACTGTTGCAAGCCTTGCGCGCGCCGACGGGTCGCGGGCGCTGGGGCGAATTGCAGTTGCAGCGTTTGCTGGAAATGACGGGAATGTCCGCGCATGCGCGCGATTTCTCGACACAGGAAACGGTGACGGGCGAGGAAGGCGAGGGGGCCATCCGCCCCGACATGATCGTCGCGCTGCCCGGCAACCGCTGTGTGATTATCGACAGCAAGGTGCCGCTCTCGGCTTATCTGGATTTTGTGCAATCTGGCGAAGAATCTGGCCGCGTGGCCGCGTTGAAACAACATGCCCGCCATTTGAAAGATCATATCAAGCGGCTTTCCAATAAAGCGTACTGGGACAAGATCGACGGCACGCCCGAATTTGTCGTGTTGTTTCTGCCCGGAGAACATTTCCTGTCCGCTGCGCTTGATGGCGATGCGGATTTGATGGAATACAGCGCGTCTAATCAGGTGGTGCTCGCAACACCGATGACGCTGATCGCGCTGCTTCGCACCGTGGCCTATGGCTGGCGGCAGGAAGCGATGCATCAAAATGTGCGCAAGGTCGGCGAGCTGGGGCGCACGTTGCATAAGGCACTGGGCACCTTTGCAGGGCAGATGGATACGCTGGGCAGCAAGATCGGCGGCGCGGTCGAGGCCTATAACAAAACCGTGCGGTCTTTGGAGAAGAATGTGCTCAGTAAGGCGCGGCAATTGTCCGATTACGGCGCGAGCGACGGCGAAACCGAAATTGAAGAACCCGCGCTGATCGAGCGCGAACCACGCGTGATTATGCTCGACACTACGGTGAAGAAGATCGCCGCCTCGGGTGAGTAGATTTGTCTCCGTTAACTATGCTGCACCCCAAACTTCGTCGAATTTAGCCTCCTGAAAAAGACGAGTCAAAAAACCGTTTGTTTTCAACAAGATGCTTGGGGGTGCTGATTTGTTAACTATCCTTATATTTCATAGACTTATATAGTTAAAGCGTGAAAGCGGAGTCAAAAAGCGTCTCTCGGTAGGCACGAATCGCACGTAGGAGCTCCAAATTTTGAAGATTCGTTGATTCTAAACACTTTTTTCCGTCTATTTTCGCGGGGTGTTTCGGGGCCTCAGGAGGGCTGTTTTCTCCTCCCAAAAACCGACACGGCCAGACGGCGATGACATGGGTAACTATTTCGCTTTGCCGCCGTCGTTTGGTATAGAAGAGGGGAAACCCAAAGGACCCAGTCTTATGACAAAACTGATTGTGCGAACCGTTCCCGATCCCGTGCTGCGTGAAAAGGCCAAGCCTGTCGCTGCCATTGATGCGCGTATCCAGAAGCTGATGAAGGACATGATGGAGACGATGTATGCCGATGATGGCATCGGCCTTGCCGCCAACCAGATCGGCGTGCTGGAGCGCGTGATCGTTGTGGACGTTTCGGAAACGCGCGATGGCAGCGAAGCGCTGCTTATGGCCAACCCCGAAATCCTGTGGGCCAGCGAAGAGACCTTCACCTACCGCGAGGGCTGTTTGTCGGTGCGCCCTTGTTCGACGGAAACGACGGCGGATCTTTATGCGAATGTGACGCGTCCCCGCGCCATCCGCGTGCGCTATCTGGATATCAATGGCGCGACGCAGGAAATCGAAGCGCAAGAGTTGTTCAGCCAGTGCATCCAGCACGAGATCGATCATCTGGACGGCATTCTGTTCGTGGATCATATCTCGACGCTCAAGCGCGGCATGATCATGCGGAAAATCGAAAAGCTCCGCCGCGTGATGCCGGACGAAAAGCCCCTTTAAGAGAGCGCAACCATGTCCAAGCTTCGTATCGTTTTTATGGGAACGCCCGATTTTGCCGTGCCGGCTCTGCGCGCGCTGCATGAAGTGGGGCATGACATCGCCGCTGTTTATTGCCAGCCGCCCAAACCTGCGGGACGTGGGCAAACGGTGCAGAAAACGCCCGTTCACTTGGCCGCCGAAGCATTGGGCATAGCGGTGCAGACACCAAAGACTTTGCGCGATCCGGTGGTGCAGGACGCGCTGGCGTCGCTCGCGCCCGATCTAATTGTTGTCGCGGCCTACGGCCTTATTTTGCCTCAAGCGGTGCTCGATATACCGAAACACGGCTGTTTGAATATTCACGGCTCGCTGCTGNNTCGCTCTTGCCGCGCTGGCGCGGCGCGGCCCCTATACACCGTGCTTTGTTGGCGGGCGATAGGGAGACCGGCATCACGATTATGCAGATGGATGCGGGGCTTGATACTGGCGCGATGCTGATGAAAGAAAGCTTGCCGATCACGGCTGAAACCATCGCGCAAAGCCTGCACGATGCGATGGCTGATCTGGGTGCAAAGATGATTGCGCGCGCGCTTCAGGATGTCGCGGCAGGAACGCTGAAGCCTACGCCGCAGCCGGAAGAGGGCGCGACCTATGCCGCCAAATTGACGCGCGATGAAGGGCGTATCGACTGGTCAAAACCGGCGACAGAGTTGGAGCGGCAAATCCGCGCGTTTCATCCATGGCCCGGCAGCTTCTTTTTGCTCGGCGAGGAGAAGATCAAGGTTTTGAAGGCCGCTGTGGTAATGGATCATTCCGGTGCGGCGGGCGAGCTTCTGGACGACCAGATGACGATTGCCTGCGGCGCGGGCGCGTTGCGCCTGTTACAGGTGCAGCGGGCGGGCAAGAACGCGACCGACGGCGCGGCGGCGCTGCGCGGGATGCGCCTTGAAAAAGGGCATCGCTTTTCATGACGACACGCTGGAAATTGACGATTGAATATGATGGTTCGGGTTTTTGTGGCTGGCAGCGGCAGAAAAGCGATGTGACGGTGCAGCAGGTCATCGAAAACGCGATCCATGCCTTTTCTGGCGAAAATCCTACGCTGCATGTGGCGGGGCGCACCGATGCGGGCGTTCATGCGCTGGCGCAAATCGCGCATTTCGATCTGGAAAAAGAGTTCGAGGCCTGTGCCGTCAAGGGTGCGATCAATTATCATGTGAAGCCTCACCGTGTTGTTGTGCTGAAGGCCGAGGTCGCGCCGCCGGATTTTCATGCGCGTTTTCAGGCCAAGGCGCGGCGCTATCGCTTTATCGTTTGCAATCGTCCAGCGCCGCTGGCGTTAATGGCGGGGCGTGCGTGGCACGTTGTGCGTCCGCTTTCGCTCGCCCCGATGCAAAAGGCCGCCGCGTTGCTGATCGGTCACCATGATTTTACGACCTTTCGCGCCAAGTTTTGTCAGGCCAAGTCGCCTCTGCGCACGCTGGATGTTTTAGACATCACGCAAGATGGCGATATGTTCACTTTTGACGTGAAGTCGCGGTCGTTTTTGTATCATCAGGTGCGCAATATGGTCGGCACGCTCGTGATGGTGGGCACAGGTCAGATGAGTTTTGACGAGTTTGTGGCCGCCTTTGCCTCGTGCGAGCGCGCCAATGGCGGAGTTACCGCGCCGCCGGAAGGGCTTTATTTTGTGAGCGTTGATTACGATTAGCGTCTTTATCCCCTTCAATTCATTGACCGCGCATACATCAGAACGCTTTTTGGCAATCTTATCTTCATAATATTGGACTACTCCTTATCCAAGAACGGGCATCGCTTGTCACGAAGGAGCTTTCTATGGCCAAGGCAACGATTTTGGGGTTTCCGCGCATCGGGCGCGATCGGGAATTGAAATTTGCCACCGAGGATTTCTGGAAAGAGAAAATCCCCGAGGATGATTTGATGCGCACCGCCGCTGCCTTGCGCGCGGCGCACCAAAGCCAGCAGAAAAAAGCGGGCCTCGATCTTTACATCTCGAATGATTTTTCTTTCTACGATCAGGTTCTGGATATGTCGGCGCTCTTGGGCGTTGTGCCTGTCCGTTACGGCTGGGGCGGCGGGCGCGTCGATCTGGCGACATATTTTGCCATGGCGCGCGGCGCACAGCGCAGCGGCATCGATGTCCCCGCGGCAGAGATGACCAAATGGTTCGACACGAACTATCACTATATCGTGCCGGAATTCGGAAAAGGCCAGAAATTCAAACTCTCGTGCGAGAAGGTTTTCCGCGAATACCGTGAGGCCAAGGAGAGGGGGCTTGAAACGCGCCCCGTGCTGATTGGCCCCGTTTCCTATCTTCTTTTGGGCAAGGATTACGACGGCGGCCATCCTCTCGATCATCTGGAGGCGCTGCTGCCCGCCTATGCGGACGTGATGAAGCGTCTGGAGGCCGAGGGCGTCAAGTGGGTGCAGCTCGATGAGCCGTTTTTGGTCATGGATCTCGATGCTCGCGCCAAGGAAGCTTACGGCAAGGCCTATGCCGCGCTGCGTGCCGCCACGACAATCAAGCTGTTTGTCACAACGCCTTTTGGCAAGTTGGAGGACAACCTTTCCACCGCTGTCGCGCTGCCGATCGATGCGCTGCATATTGATGCTGCGCTGGGCGCGGATCAGGTGGATGACGTCTTGAACGCACTGCCCGCGCCGATGATCCTTGCGCTGGGCGTAGTGAACGGACGCAATATCTGGCGCAATAATCTGGAAAGCTCGCTGCAACTGCTGGAAAAAGCGGCGGCCAAAATCGGTATGGATCGCGTTTGGGTGACGTCGTCCTGCTCGCTGCTTCATGTGCCCTATGACGCCGCGCGCGAAACGGCGATGAAGCCGGCGCTGCGCCAATG
The DNA here is from genome assembly GCA_003486725.1 of Rhodospirillaceae bacterium. Classification (GTDB taxonomy): domain Bacteria; phylum Pseudomonadota; class Alphaproteobacteria; order UBA9219; family UBA9219; genus UBA8914. The sequence continues at coordinate 3,588 of DNGD01000195.1, read as the reverse complement.
GCTGGCCTTTGCCCAGCAAAAAATGGATGAAATCGTGGCGTTGAAGCGCGGACTGACGGAAGGGCGGGAGGCGATCGCTGCCGCCTTGCTGGCCAGCGCGCAAGCCGTTGAAAGCCGGAAAGCCTCGTCCCTGATCCATGAGACGTCGGTGCAGGAAAGAATGGTAGAGCAGCCGTTGGTTGAGGCGGGACGACAATCGCCGTTTGAGCGTCGTCGCCCGTTACAACAAGCGGTTCTGGGCTTGCCGTTGTTTCCGACAACGACGATCGGCTCGTTTCCGCAAACAATCGAGGTGCGCCGCAAACGCGCCGAACACCGCAAGGGTTCGTTAGATCAAGCGGCCTATGACTCCTTTGTGAAGGAACAGATTGCGGCTTGCATCAAGTTTCAGGAAAGCGCGGGCCTTGATGTGCTGGTGCATGGCGAGTTCGAGCGCAATGACATGGTCGAGTTTTTCGGCGAGAAGCTGAAGGGCTTTGTCTTTACCGAACATGGCTGGGTGCAGTCTTACGGCTCGCGCGGCGTGAAGCCGCCCGTTATTTACGGCGATGTGCTGCGCGCAGAGCCGATGACGGTCGAGCTGGCGCGCTACGCGCAAAGCCTGACGGACAAGCCCGTGAAGGGGATGCTCACGGGGCCGGTGACGATTTTGCAGTGGTCGTTTGTCCGTGACGATCAACCGCGCAGCCAGACGGCACATCAAATCGCGCTGGCCTTGCAAGACGAAGTGCTGGAGCTTGAAGCCGCAGGGCTCAAGATCATCCAGATCGACGAGCCGGCGTTTCGCGAGGGGTTGCCGCTCCGCCGCAGCGCGTGGAAGGACTATTTTGCGTGGGCCGTGCAGGCTTTCCGTATGGCGTCGACCGGCGTGCATGATGAGACCCAGATTCACACGCATATGTGTTATTCCGATTTCAACGACATTATCGCGTCGATCAAAGAACTGGACGCCGATGTGATTTCGATTGAAACAAGCCGCTCGCAGATGGAGCTGCTGGAGGCGTTTGCTACCTATAAATATCCCAACCAGATCGGCCCCGGTGTTTATGATATTCATAGCCCGCGCGTGCCGCCGGAAGACGAGATCATGCGGCTTGTCATCAAGGCCTGTGAGCGGCTGGAGCCGTGGCAGGTCTGGATCAACCCTGATTGCGGCCTGAAAACGCGTGACTGGCCGGAAACGCGCTTGGCGCTGAGCCGCATGGTGGTGGCAGCCAAAGCCTTGCGCGGAAAGTACGGAAACGCATGAGCGATCGGTTTATCCCCTCCGATATTTCTTTTTCGCTGGAAGTGTTCCCCCCCAAGACGGCAGATGGGCTGGATCATCTTCTGGCGGCTGTTGATGCCTATGTGGCCATTAAGCCCGCCGCGATCACCGTGACCTTCGGCGCGGTGGGGAGTGACGAAACGACGGCGCATGTGCGTAGCGTTATTCGCCGCATCCGCCAGCACACCGACGTTCCTGTTATCGCGCATGTGACGTGTGCGGGGCGCTCCTGCGCCGAGGTTGACGCGTTCGTGGATGATCTGGTGCAAGACGGCGTGGCGCATTTCGTGGCGCTACGCGGGGATATGCTGGGGCATGGCGCGCCGTATCATCCGCATCCGGATGGTTATGCCATGACCTATGATTTTGTTGCGGCGCTTAAGCGGCGGCACCCTGCGCAACAAGTCTATGTTGCGGGCTATCCCGAAATGCACCCTGAATCGCCGTCCGAGGCGTTCGATCTGGATCATTTGAAGCGCAAAGTGGATGCGGGCGCTGACGGCGTCCTGACGCAGTTCTTCTTTGATCCCGAAGTGTTCTTGCATTGGCGCGACAAGGTCGAAAAGCGGGGCGTTCATGTGCCCTTGGTGCCGGGGCTTATGCCCATCCTTGATTTCAAACGCACCTGCGCGATGGCGCAACGCTGTAACGCGCAGATCCCTGATTTTCTGCATACGATGTTTGACGGGGTCGCGCCCGAGAGTATCGATCACAAGCTGTTGGCGATGAATGTGCTTTCGCACCAGATTACGCGCCTGATCGAACATGGCGTTTCGCACTTCCATTTCTACACCATGAATGAGACAATTCTGACGCGCCACCTTTGCACATGGCTGCGGACCGGTTTTTAAACCGATTCTAAAAAGGGAGAGAGCGCATCAAAAACGCCCCGTATTATTACGTACGCGTAATGCTGAGCCTTATCCCCAGAACTGTGGATAACTCTGTGATTAACCCCCGTTTGTGCCGTCCGATTGCAGGCGAATCGCATGATTTGCACGTTTTGCCTATTTTTTAGGCACATCGTGCTAATTGATTGTTTTTTATTATGATCTTTATGTTTTTATCGTGACTGAAGAGCCTTTGAGGGCAAATACAAGGGATATGGCGGCTATTTTCCGGCCCGTGTGAACAAATGAAGGGTGCGCTGCACAAACTTTCACTCTAAGTCAAGGGGCATTGAATCGTATTCCTGCCAAAAAAAGTTAGGTAATTGGCGAAAAAAGAAAGGTTGGTGAAAAAACCGCTTTTTGTTTCCACGTTTTTTCATTTCGCCGTCGCCAGCGGTCTAATCCGGCAACAAACCAAGGATTGCGGCGAGGATGGTCGGCGTCGAGGTCAGCTGATCCTCACCAGCGGCGGCAACCAGCGCGTCAAAATGCTGCTGCGACTGCCGTGGGTTTTTTAGGGTAGGGCCAAGCGTCAGGGCATGCAGGCGTGCGCGAGGCGCATAGTCCTTGGTTAGCGCGGGGAGCATGGCCTCCATCGCCGCGCGGCTTTGCGCATAGTGGCTCATATGCTCGGGAATTGGCGTGCCGTCCAGGAACTGGATGATCGTGCCGGTCGCGCCTTGCGGCAGTTGCGCGATAAAAGCCTTGTTGAGCATAAGGGGCGCGTCCACGTTGACAGCGCGGTGGCGCGTGCCATCGGGATCATCGCGATCACGCTCAAACAGGCTGGCGTTGTGGATAAGGGCGGTGAGGGCAGGCGTTCCTTGCGTGGGGATGATTTGCGCGACTTCCTCCGGTATTTCCAGATTGGCTTGTGCCAAGCGCGCCGTTTGTCCCAGCGCGGAAATCTCCTGCGCCAAAGCTTCGGCTTCTTCTTTTGATGTGTTGTAATGGATGGTGATGTCCCATCCTGCTTTTGCCAGACCCAAGGCAAGGTCATGTCCGACGCGGATTGCCGCGCCGGTGATAAGGACATGTTTGGCAGCGGCGCTAGCCATTCTTCTTGCCCGCGCCGCGCTTGGGCCCGTCGATCAGGGCAGAGATGACGCCATGCCATGTGCGGAGTTCCTGCTCGGTCATTTCGGCGCGCTGCAAGGCGGCTTGCAGATTATGCGTCATCGTCGGGCGCATCGCTTCGGCCACGAAAAAGCCGGCGACGTCCAGTTCCTTTTCCAGACGATCATAGAAGTTCTGGTATTCCTCACGGTTCGCGGGGCGGCTTTTGCCCACGCGGATCTGGTTTTCGGGCGTGCTGTCGTTCGCCTGATACCATTCATAGCCGATCAGCAAAACGCACTGCGCCAGATTGAGCGACATAAAGGCGGGATTGAGCGGAATGGTGATCTTGGTGCCCGCCATCGCGATATAATC
>DNGD01000182.1 GCA_003486725.1 Rhodospirillaceae bacterium | reverse complement strand
CTTTTTCCGACAATGTGCGGGACATAATGTCGCGATAGGCGTTAACGTCGAAGGTGGTCACAATATAAACCGCACCAAGGATCGGCATGGCGATGATGATCAGCGTGATGATCAACAGCGGGCGGAACTTTTTGAGAGATGATTTTGATGAAAACATGTGGCGCTTGCCCATAGCATTTCTCCCTCGTTAAAAAATTACAAGTCGTCGAAATCCACGACCGCTTTCTCCGAAAAACCAAAACAGCGCCACGTCTTCTTCATGGACGCGCTAAGCGGCGCTGTCACATCGATCACCCCTTTGCGGGGGTGGGGGATGATCAATCGCCGCGCGTGAAGATGAAGCCCGTCGCCCAGATTCATGGATGTCAGCCCTGACGGCTCTTCCTCTTCATTTATAATACCATAAAGCCGGTCTTTCCAGATGGGTGTTCCCAAATGCGCCAAATGCACGCGCAGCTGGTGCGTGCGCCCTGTCAGCGGCCACAGCGCGACAAACGCCATTTTCTTGGGGATGCTTTCGACCACGCGGTACAGCGTTGCGGCGCTCTTGGCTTCCTCATCGTCTTCTTCGGCAATCGTCATCAACTGCCCGTTTTTAACGAGCGGCGCATCGATGCGGCCTTCATTGGGGGAAGGGACGCCGACCGTCGCCGCCCAATAAATCTTCTGCGTCGAGCGCGCACGAAAAGAGGCGGACAGTTTCATCGCGGCATAATCATTGCGCGCAATAAGAAGGACGCCGCTGGTGTCGCGATCAAGCCGGTGAACCAGCTTGGGGCGCGTCACGCCATCCAGACTCAGCGCCATCAGGCTATCATCCAGATTCTCCTTTAATCCCGTGCCGCCTTGCACCGCGAGGCCGGCGGGCTTGTTGATCGCCACCACATCCTCGTCCTGATAAAGGATCATTCCCTTGAGTTTATCGGGATTTCTCAAGGGGCGCTTACCATCGGCGGGCTCAGGGCGGGCCGAGGCATAGTCGCCTTTGGTTAAGGCGGGGGGAAGGCGCAGAATCTGGCCTTCTTCCAGCCGAAAAGCCGAATCAGCCCTTTTGCCGTCCACGCGAATCTGTCCGGTTCGAAGCATTTTTTGCAGCTGACCATGAGAAAGTACTGGAAAATGCCGCTTAAACCAGCGATCGAGCCTTAATCCAGCCTCGTCTTGTGTAACGTGCGGGAATGGCGTATTGAGGTGCGGCTGAGTGGTTTTTGGCTCCATGTGGGGCTCCTTTATGCTCTTCTTTTGACACTGTGGCGGAATGGCCACAAGGTTTTTCTTGTGTTAGGGCTTGTTATCAAGTGGTTAACAAATTAAAGTATAAAAGAATCATCATCTGAGTGCTTGGAATTTCTGTCAGTTCCCTTTAAATATTGTATGTTTGAGGGGTAGCAGATTCTCAAGGCTACCATAGACGGCATGGATGTAACGTGATGCAAACGAAGGGATTTGCGATGCTCCGCAAAATTGTTTTGGCCTCTCTTTTGGCCGTTGTGTTTTCAATCAGCACGCCAGTACTGGCGTCTCCTGATAAAAGCAGCTCAGTGAGCAACATCAATCGACTTGATGCCGTCGCTCCAGCCTCTGACGAATCTCAGGAAAGTACGCCAATGCAATTGGCACCTGAGGAAGCGCCCTCGACGCTTTCGTCATCCGGTACTGGTGCGAATGACTCGCTGTCTGGTTTCGGTCCCTCTAGTGGAACGATGGTTGGCAATCGCGCACTTGAATTGCGCGACGAGGTTCTTCGCCTCCGCTCTTCCGTCAATCTGAACGCCAGCGAATTTATGGTGCTTCGTGCGAACGGTGCAGCCGGTGCGGTTCAATATCACAGCACGGTGGCGGCGATCACAGCCCGTCTTCAAAACGGCACGACGCGCGGCAACCCCATTCTTCTCCGCCAGTGGGAAGAAGCGGAAGGCAGCCTGAACGAAGTGACCAGCTCGCTCAATCGTTTGAACGCTTTGCAAACGGCTGTTGCGGCGGACGCCTCGCTCTCCTCTTATATGTTAGAGTCGGTTCAAGCGGGCTTCCTGCTTTCCGGCGCGGTTGATGAAGATCATGACCAGTTGAAGCTGCTTCGTGACGAAGTCAGCCGTTTGGTCGTCCAACTCGACTACCTGCGCAATCAGGTGGCGGACGACATTCAACGCCAGACCGCCTATCTGACAACCGAGCGCACCAACCTGCAGGCGTTGGCTTTTGCCATCACACGCGGCGAGCTGCTGGGTAACAGCATCGGCAATCGTCCGGTTATCGTAAACCCGTCACCTGTTATGATGTTGCCTCAGGCGACAAACCAACAAGGCGGGATGCGTTCTTCTTATGCACCTTCGCCATCGGCTGCACCGATCTCGCCCGTCACAAGCGGGCGCGTCGGGCCAGCGCCGATGTCCCCAAGGGAATTCATGGAAGAGCAGGGAACCCCCCCGCAGAACATGTCTGGCGATGCAGCCGTGGCGCCCACAACCGGGCGCCTTTTAGTATTGATCCGCTACAACCAGCCGAACGTCGACTATGAACAACAATTGTCCGCCGCCGTCAGCACCGTTCTGGCGCGCAAGGCCGATGCAGAATTCTCGGTTATCGCTGTGACCCCCGTCGGTGGGGAGCCTTCCGAAGGCGCCACGATGCAAGAAGCCGCCAACCGCAATGCGGAAAGCGTGAAGCGCTCGCTGGTTCAACTGGGTCTTGCTCCGTCGCGCATTGCGATGGGTGGCACACAAACCCAAGATGCCAAGACCGCCGAAGTGCACGTCTACGTGCGCTAAGCTTTTTCGTCTGATATAAATCTCCTGCATCCCATCGGATTTAAACGCCAAGGCCCCAGTGCTTCAGCGCGCGCGTTTGTCCTTCGCGCAAGAACCCATCCCTTTTCAATAAACATCGCTGGCGTCTTTTCAGACATTTCATGATTGTGGGTGTGGTTGTTTATCCCACACTCTAAATATCCGCTTGCGTGCATAGGTAGTGGTCGCCCATGACATCAAATGGGCGCGACGATCGCGTTTCAGAAAGCTATGGTTTAACGGCTTCGATGGTCGCCGAGATGACGTAGTCTGTCACCGCGCTGCCGGGGGCCCAATCTTTAATAAAGGCTTTGCTTTCATTTTTTGGCGCGATATTTATTTGCCGAAATCCGACGTCAATCAACATCTGCTCGATTTCTTTTATGGGTGAGGCTCCGGCCATGCAGCCTGTGTAAAGGGCGAGGTCTTTTTTGATGGCATCGGGAAGCTCGGCAAAGGCAACAACATCCGAAATCGCCAATCGTCCACCGGTTTTCAAGGCACGAAAAGCCTCAGCAAAGACGCGGGGTTTGTTGGGTGACAGATTGGTGACGCAGTTGGAAATGATCACATCAACTGTATTGTCCGCGACGGGGAGGTTTTCGATCTCGCCCAAACGAAACTCGACATTCTGAAATCCCGCCTTGTGCGCGTTTTCTCTGGCTTTGGACACCATCTCTGGCGTCATGTCCACACCGATCACACGGCCAGTCTCGCCAATCTGACGGGCGGCAAGAAAGCAATCAAACCCGCCACCGCTACCGAGATCAAGAACGGTCTCACCTGTTTTTAGGTTGGCGATGGCTTGGGGATTGCCGCAGCCAAGACCCATGTTGGCCCCTTCGGGGATGTCGCGCAGTTCCTCCAAGGAATAGCCAAGCTTCTGCGAAAGCTCCTCCGCATTCGGTGTTGATGGACTGCAACAAGAAGTGCCGCATCCGCAGGCTTGTTTCTGTACCGCCACGGCACCGTATTGTTCGCGCACCGCTTGACGGATTTTGTCGTTTTCAAGTTCAGTCATTGAAAGAAGCTCCATCAAGTTTAGAAGACAACGATCATATCCGAAAATCTCAAGGACGTATAACAAAATATCCGCTTGCGTGCATATGCATGCTCGTGCATTAATATGCGCCATGAATCAGACTATTAATATCCTTTCCGCTCTTGCCGAACCAACCCGCTTTGAGGCGGTGCGCCTGATGTGGGATGGGCAAGAACATTGTGTGTGCGAACTGATGGAGGCGCTGGGCAAAGGCCAGTCCACCATGTCGCGTCATATGACGGCCCTAAAAAAAGCAGGGCTTGTCGTGGACAGGCGCGATGCCCAATGGGTGCGTTATCGCCGCAATCCTTCTTTGTCTGCAGCGATTGTCGCCTTGGTTGATGCCGCTCTCAAAATTGCCAAGGGAACAAAAACGATGACTGCCAAACGTTCATGCCGTAAAGCGGCTTGACGCCTCTCTTGCTTTTTCACCAAAGGATTTGACATGTTTTGGAAAGATGAATGGAAAAAACTCGCAGCCATCGTGGCCGTGTTTCTGGGGTGTTATTATCTGCCCGTGGGAAGCGAGCGTTTCGATAACGCGATCCTTGAAGCCTTCCACCTTGTCAAATGGTACGCGCAAGAACATGTGCTTCTATGCTTGATCCCCGCTTTCTTTATCGCGGGCGCTATCGGCGTTTTTGTCAGCCAGGCCTCGGTGATGAAATATCTCGGCCCCAAAGCCAATAAGGCGTTGGCCTATGGTGTGGCTTCTGTTTCGGGCACTATTTTGGCCGTGTGTTCTTGCACCGTGTTGCCGCTTTTCGCGGGAATCTATCGCATGGGCGCAGGTCTTGGCCCCGCCATCGCTTTTCTTTATTCCGGCCCTGCGATTAATGTTCTGGCGATTGTCATGACAGCGCGGATTTTAGGCATGGAGCTGGGCATCGCCCGCGCTGTTGGTGCTATCGCCTTCAGCCTCGTCATTGGCCTTACGATGCACCTTATTTATCGCAAGGAAGAGGCCGCCAAAAGCGCCGCGCAGCTTGCGATGCCGGAAGACAAAGCGGCGCGCCCTCTGTGGCAAAACGCGCTCTATTTCGCCGCGATGGTGGGAATCCTCGTTTTTGCCAATTGGGGAAAGCCGGATCAGCCAGAAGGTTTGTGGGCCGCAATTTACGCGGTAAAATGGCCAATCACTGGCGTTTTGGCCATAGCGTTCGGTGTGATGCTGAACCTATGGTTCGGGATCAAAATGTGGAAAGTTCTTGCAACGGCCATTCCCGTCGCCTTGCTCGCCTATCTATTTCCCGAACAACCGCTGGTTTCTTTCTCAGCGGGTGTGATTGGCCTTTCGACTTTTACCAGCACCGACAAAGGCGAAGCGGGAGAATGGTTTGCAACCTCTTGGGGGTTTGCCAAACAAATCCTGCCTCTTTTGCTCTTCGGTGTACTGATTGCGGGAGCCCTGCTCGGGCGTGTCGGACATGAAGGGCTGATTCCGTCGCAGTGGGTTGCACAAGCAGTCGGCGGCAATTCGCTGATGGCCAACTTCTTTGCTTCGTTCGCCGGCGCGTTTATGTATTTTGCCACACTGACGGAAGTGCCGATTGTTCAAGGCTTGATCGGCAGCGGCATGGGCAAAGGTCCCGCGCTGGCGCTTCTTCTGGCTGGCCCCGCACTCAGCTTGCCGAACATGCTCGTGATACGCAGCATCATTGGTACACAAAAGACCGTTGTGTTTGTCAGTCTTGTGATCGTTATGGCGACGATTTGCGGTATGATCTTTGGAACCTTCTTCGGCTAAATCAGAAAGGAAAACAGATGAAAATACAAATCCTCGGCACAGGTTGCCCAAAATGCAAAGCTTTGGGCGAAGCCGCCGAACATGCCGCCAAAGACCTTGGCATCGCCTATGAAATCGAGAAAGTCACCGACATCGAGAAAATCATGTCGTTCGGCGTGATGATGACGCCTGCGCTGGTCGTCGATGGCGACGTGAAGGTCGTCGGCAAAATTCCTTCCGGCGAGGAATTGAAAGTCATGCTCGGGTCAAAATAACGGTCAAGGGCAAGACAAAGAGTCTTAAAACACTAGAAAAAGGAACCGTTCATGAATACCAAGAAAATTATCACCGCGCTTTTGCTACTCTTCGTTGTGGCCAGCGTCGGCACCATTGTCGCCAAGGAAAGTGGCGTGCGGGCGCCCGAGACACCGCAAATAGTGGAAGCTGCACCGATCGTGCCGTCTGAGCCAGCAAAGGAACAAAAAGTCGCGCCGCCGGAAGCTGAAAAACAACAAGAAATTGCGGCTCCGACAAAGGTTGTTGCCTATTATTTTCACGGCAATGTGCGCTGTGTAACTTGCCGCAAGCTCGAAGAGCTGACAACAGAAGCTATCCAAGGCGGTTTTGCCCAAGGCATTAAAGACGGGCGTGTTGAGTTAAAGATCATTAATCTCGACGAGCCTGGCAATGAACATTATGCGCAAGATTACCAACTTGCCACCCGCTCTGTTGTGCTTGCCCGATTTGACGGGCAAACACAGAAAAGCTGGAAACGGCTTGATGAAATCTGGCAGCTCGTGCGCGGCGATCGTGAGGCCTTTTTATCGTTTGTTCGTGGTGAAACGGCGGCTCTTTTAAACGCTGACAAGTCATGACCGAATATGTGCTGGCGATCATTTCCGCCTTTTGGCTTGGCGTTCTGACGTCCATAAGCCCATGCCCCTTGGCAACCAACGTCGCCGCCATGTCCTTTGTCGGGCGGCGCGTTGGAAGCCCGAGGCGCGTGTTTTTTGCAGGAGCCCTTTACACGGGTGGGCGCGCGCTGACCTATGGGCTTTTGGGTGTCGTCCTTGTTTCAAGCTTGCTTTCGGCTCCCGCGCTATCTAATGCCCTTCAAAAATACATGAACCTTGCGCTGGGGCCGCTTATGATCCTTGTGGGCATGGTTCTGCTTGAGATGATCACCTTCAACGTCGGCAATGGCGGCATAGGCGATAATCTTCGCAAAAAACTGGAACATATGGGCTTCTGGGGCGCGGGGTTGCTCGGCATCGTGTTTGCCTTGTCCTTTTGTCCAACCTCGGCCGCGTTGTTTTTTGGCAGCCTTATTCCGCTCGCGCTTAAACAGGAATCCGGCCTTGCCTTGCCGACTATTTACGGCATTGCCACGGGTCTGCCCGTTCTGCTCTTTGCCGTTCTGATTGCGATGGGCGCGAAGAAAGTCGGCAAGGCCTATGACAAGATCGTTGTTTTCGAACATTGGGCGCGCAAGATCACGGGCGGCATCTTTATCGCTGTCGGCGTATATTACTGCCTGACCTTGGTGTTTGGGGTTTCTTTCTTCGGATAAATCAGAAGGGGGTTTTTCATGTCCATCCAATGCGAAATCACAGCCAAAGCGGTAGCTGGAAAATCCTTAAGCGTTTTTGAACGTTATCTGACCGTGTGGGTCTTTTTGTGCATCCTTGCGGGGATCGGGGCAGGGCAACTCTTGCCAGAGCTATTCCAGTCCATCGGACGCATGGAGATTGCCAAGGTCAATTTGCCCGTAGGGCTCTTGATCTGGGTGATGATCATCCCCAT
>DNGD01000071.1 GCA_003486725.1 Rhodospirillaceae bacterium | reverse complement strand
TGTTCAACCGATTGAGAAATGGTGGCTGAAATCTCCTGTACCTTTTCGATGACGCCTTCGATGTGCTTGATCGCATCGACGGCGCGCTTAGTGTTCGTCTGCACAGAATTGATCTGTGCACTGATTTCTTCGGTCGCCTTGGATGTCTGGTTAGCCAGATTCTTGACCTCTCCCGCTACGACGGCAAAGCCCTTGCCCGCTTCACCCGCTCGCGCTGCTTCGATCGTCGCGTTCAGTGCCAGCAAATTGGTCTGACTAGCAATATCGTTGATCAATTGCACAACGCCGCCGATCTTGTCCGTTGCCGCCACAAGTTCCTGCACCAGCGCCGTTGTCTGTTGCGCCTCTTGTACCGCCATTTGTGAGATTGTCGCAGCCTGTCCAACCTGATGGTTGATCTCGCCGATAGAAGCGCTAAGCTCCTCGGCTGCCGAAGCGACCGTCTGCACATTGTCCGTTGCCATTGTGGATGCTTCGCCCACATGTGCGGCCTGACGTGACGATTGTTGAGCTGTTTCTGACATGCTTTGTGCGGTCGCCTGCATCTGCGTTGATGACGAGGACACCACACGTACGACGCCCATCACGCTTTCTTCGAACGCATCAGCCATTGATTTCAGCTCGGCTTTGCGTTGCTGTGCAGAGACAACAGTAGCCTTCTCCTGATCGCGGCGCAAAGCCTCGACCTGCTGGGCGTTTTCCTTAAACACCTGAACAGCCCGTGCCATCTCGCCAGTCTCATCCTTACGCCCCAATCCTGGAACGTTCACGGCAAGATTACCGGCAGCCAAATCAGCCATCACATTTGTAATGGCATTAATGGGGCGCACGATGCTCCGTGAGGTCAACCACCACAACACGGCACCCACGATCAAACTGAGAATCCCGATGATATAAGACCAGTCATTCAAGTTTTTGATCCGCGCCATCGCAGCAGCTGCGCGCGTATCGGCAACTTTTCCGTAAGTTTCCGCTAATGTCTTATTGATCTCATCAATCTTCTCCGCTGTTGCACCAACTTCTTCGATGACTGCGGCTATGGTGGGGTCTGACAATTTTTCATTGCGCCCCTGAATCCCCTTCAACTTTTCAATACCCTTTTTATAGTCGGCCATGACCGCACCCGACTTCCGTAAAGACTCTTTGCGTTGAGGATCGAGGGTCGTCACAATTAATTCGTCAAGATGCTCCTGCATTCCGCCCAACGACTCCTGAGCCTCCTTCCAATGGCCATCTTCACCCGTGGCAAGCATCGCCCAAATGTTCATCCGCGCCGTGTACAAATCAGCTTGAACCGAGTTGATCTTATCCTCATTTTTGGCCGCACGTAATGTCGCATCAACCAAGTCTTGCGTTCCTTGTCCCTGCACGATCGTATAGCCGTTAAGTCCGGCGATCATCAGGTTGAGGAGGCCAAAACTTAGCATTAACCGCGCAGCGATTTTTAGACGGGCAAGCATATCAACCTCTCAAAAATGGGGAAATGAACTTAGGAACGACGAGCACAAACAAATATGCACACAACAGAATGATTCCATTAACCATATTGTTCACATAATCATGATTAACAAAGAATTAATGCATGTATTCGTCCACGCTGTTTGATCAAAAATTCAATATGTTATAGCTCGAGCATACGACTGTACCCGATAAGTCATATCAATGACGTCCTGAGGGCTTGATCCATTCTGTCTTAACAACTGGATTGTCGCGGCGCGGTCACGCTTGGCAAGGCGCTTTCCGTGTGCATCAACGATGAGAGGGTGATGATGATAAGTTGGCTGGGGCATCCCTAGCAAGGACTGCAACAGAACATGCACATCCGTTACACCGAACAAGTCCTGCCCACGCGTCACCAATGTGACCCCCTGCAAGGCATCATCAACCACAACACTAAGATGATAGGAGGTAGCCACATCGCGCCGCGCAAGAACGACATCACCGAAACGTTCGGGGTGCGCCTCAACCTTCCCTGCCGCAAGGTCTATCCATGATAGCTCCCCGATGCGTTTGCACGCCGCTGCGATGTCCAGTCGCCAGACGGGGACGCGTGTCAACGCCTTCTCCTCACGCTGCGCTGGTGTCAGAGCGCGGCACGTTCCGGCATAGAGACCCTCTCCCCCGTCCTCATGAGGCGCATAACCTGAAGCCGCAGCCTCAGCGAGCACCTCCTTGCGCGTGCAAAAACAGGGATACAAAAGTCCCATTGCCCGCAATTGATCCAACGCATTCTGATAATCAACCAAATACTCGGACTGTAGGCGCACAGGCTTTGGCCATGTCAGCCCAAGCCAGCACAAATCCTCGAAAATGCCTTCCGTATATTCAGGCTTGCAGCGAACGGGATCGATATCCTCAATCCGCAGCAGGAAGCGTCCGTCCGCCTCTTGCGCTGCGCGGTATGCAAACAAAGCAGACGCAGCATGTCCCAAATGAAGTCGCCCCGTCGGGCTGGGCGCGAAGCGGGTGATAATCATGGGGGTAACGTCTTCGCCGACACGGGGCGAACCTCAAACAACAGCGCGTTTTCAAACAAAGGGAAGTCAATCGGAACCAACCAATCAGGAATATTTCTGTTAACCAGCAGCTCAGCGAGGGACATGGTTTCTGCACGGTTGTCTCGGTAAATAGCGGGGAGAGGCTTACAGAGAAGCACCAGATCAACGCCACGAGCGCGCGCAATTTTCTCGGCATCCTGCGAATTTTCAGTCGAGAAAAAACGCTTTGAATCCATATTACCGACAACGTTTGTGTGGTAAGGCGCAGCCAGCGCTTGGTGCGGGGTATGAAACAGGATGCCTGCCCCCTCATTCATCGTGCTCATAATCAAGCGCGGCTTGTCTCCATAATAATCCGGCAAGGCGAGCATTTGCCAAACGGCGACTGGCGGACATGGTGTTTCAACAGTGTTTTGCACGGGAAACAACAAATCACGCCTATCCAAGGGCTGTCCATCACAATTGGCCGGAATCAAAACGGCAAGCAAGGGGCCAACCAAAAGAATTAAACCAACCTTTGCAAAAGCGAGGCGGTGGCCCTGCCATCTCAGATTGGTAAAAAGCCACCCCTTCCAGAGAAGCGCCGACATGGGAAAGACAGAAAACAAAGCCGCATATCTAATAAATCTAACTTGATAGAATGTCATCAGGAACAGCGAACCCAACAGCAAAAGAGATAACAAGACCCAGCGCCATAATTTCTCATCGTCAGCCTTCAACATAAAATAAAGGCTAACGCCAAATGCAAAAAGTGGAGCCAGAAGAAGCCCAACAAGCTGTGCATAGTTTTCAGCCCTGCGCACGGCGGAGAGAGCTTCGCCAATATTACCCATCATCACAGTAGCCAGATCAGGAGCCATTCCCCCATAAGGTCCAATCAAAAGTGCTGGAAAATGCCGGAAGAAAAACACGCCGATAATCAAAGCGGCGCTACCTCCTATAACAATCCGGCAAGAAGCGTTGCATCGATACGCGGCAAGCGCGCCAACAGCCAGCGACAACGCCACAGCCGCCGAAAGAACGACGTAAAGACCGGAATAAGCTAACGGCGTCATCACAAAATACTGTGAGGGCGCGACCGACAGCATCAAGTACAGTGCGCTGAACACGTAGAACGAAGCTGCAAAAGCCATCGTGGGCAGCGCCATTATGCGACCTTTCAGCACCGACCAAAAACCAACCCACCCTGCCAACATCAGCACCCACAGCAAGGATTCCAGCGCCACAACTTGTGCGCTCGCTAGAAGAAAAGCCGTCGCGATCGCTAGACGTGTTTTGTCTTGCCCTTCCATCAAGCGCAGAACGCTGCCCAACGCCAGCACAATCAACAGCAGAACAAGTCCATGATGGTCAACGCGTCCGGGCGAAAACTGAGACAGCGTAGGCACGGCAAACAGCGCGACGAAGGCGCTCACCCCCGCCCAATCGCGCGGCATCAAACCTTGCGCGGCCCATCGCAGCGCCATCAAAAAGAAACCGAGCAACGCGAGCGGCCACACAGCCGCTGCCGCATAAGCCGCCGCCTGCCATGAAAGCCCCAATTGATGAAGCGGCCACATGATAGCAGCCAATGGCAATTCGGCTAAGCGCGAAAAATGACTAACGGTGCCTTCGGGCGGGTTAAGCCGATGCAGAACAGGGTCAAACCAGTCCTGCCCTTGCAACCAGTCCATTATGCGCACCAGATGGATCATGTCATCCGAATCCGCAAAGGCACCCTTCAAAATAGGCGTGTCGGGATGGATGGCAAAACACCACACAAAGAACACCCAAACCAGAACCACAAGCCCGTTAAAGGGCGGCGCAAAAGCACCGGACAAAAAGCGAATAATGGCTGGGCGCGGCATGGTTAACACGATTTTTTATGTTAAAGACAGGAAAAAACTAACACGAGGCCATGATTCTCACCATGGCAAAAAACATTGCGAAAAGACGCCAAAACGGGCAGATTGCGAGCGAAAAACAACCCCCTTGGCTCGTAGGAATCCCCATGCCCGCACCACTTGATGACATCACGATCGCCCGCAACACGAAGCTGACGCCCATCGAAGAGATTGGTACGAAGATCGGGTTATCGCCCTCATCGCTCTATCGCTATGGCCCCTATAAGGCCAAGATCGACATGGAAACCATCATGGGCATGGCCGATAAGCCTCAGAATGGTAAGCTCATCCTTGTAACCGCTATCAGCCCCACGCCAGCAGGCGAAGGCAAGACAACCACTACGATCGGCCTTGGCGATGCACTGACGCGGGGTGGAAAAAAAACGCTCATCTGTCTTCGTGAGCCTTCCTTGGGCCCCTGCTTTGGGATGAAGGGCGGCGCGACGGGCGGTGGCAAGGCGCAGGTTGCGCCGATGGATGAGATCAACCTTCATTTCACGGGCGATTTCCACGCGATTACCTCGGCCAATAATCTGCTCTCGGCGATGATCGACAACCATATCTATTGGGGCAATGCCTTGGGCATTGATCCCTCGAAAATCACATGGCGTCGCGTCATGGACATGAACGACCGTGCGCTTCGCCAAATCGTCGTCGGTCTTGGCAACAACGGTCAAGTGCGCGAGGACGGCTTTGATATTTCGGTGGCCTCTGAAGTGATGGCCATCTTCTGCCTCGCCCGCAATTATCAGGATCTGGAAGAACGCTTGGGCAATATCATCATTGGCCAGCGTTTCGATAAATCCTTTGTGCGTGCAAAGGATGTCCTCGCCGCGTCCGCGATGACCGCTCTACTGCGCGATGCGTTCCAGCCGAACCTTGTGCAAACGCTGGAGGGCACGCCCACCTTTATCCATGGCGGGCCGTTCGCCAATATCGCACATGGCTGCAACTCCGTTGTCGCAACGGAAACCGCGCTAAAAATGGCCGATTTCGTGGTGACCGAGGCCGGTTTCGGTGCGGATTTGGGCGCTGAAAAGTTCCTCGACATCAAATGCCGTCAGGCTGGCTTGAAGCCCGCCGCGATTGTTGTGGTTGCCACCGTCCGCGCGCTAAAAATGCATGGTGGCGTGGCGAAAGATCAACTTGGCACCGAAAATGTGGAAGCCGTTCGCGCGGGTCTGTCCAACATGATCCGCCACGTTGAAAACGTCCAGAAATTCGGTGTGCCCGCGCTGGTCGCGATCAACCAATTCACCAGCGATACGCAAGCCGAGATGAACGTCATTCACGAGGCGTGCGCAGCTATCGGCGTCAGCGCTCATTTCTGCAACCATTGGGCAGAAGGCGGCGCAGGCGCGATGACTTTGGCTGAAGATGTTGCGGCAGTCGCGGCCTCTGGCAAAGCGGCATTCAAAACGATTTATCCGAACGAGATGAAACTCGCCGACAAGATCCGCACCGTAGCGAAAGAGATTTACCGCGCAGCGGATATCGACCTCGCCCCCGCCGCAGCGCGCAAGCTAGAGCTGTTCGAAAAGGAAGGCTACGGCCATCTGCCCGTCTGCATGGCAAAAACGCAATACAGCTTCACGGCAGATCCCACACGCATCGGTGCTCCCGATGGACACATCACGCCCGTGCGCGATGTGCGTTTGTCAGCGGGTGCAGGCTTCGTCGTTGCCCTGTGCGGCGAGATCATGACCATGCCCGGCCTCTCACGCACCCCCGCCGCCCATAAAATCGGCGTCAACAAAGACGGGCTGATTGAAGGATTATTTTAACACAAAAAAAACGCCGGAGAGGTTTCCCTTTCCGGCGTTTTGTAAAGTTTCAATGCAAAGTCTCTTTATGATGATAAATTCGACCAAAATCCTTGTTTTTTGGTAGGTTCCACAGCCGGTTTATTCGGTGACTTTGCTTGTGGATCTTCAGTGATGATATTCGTTCCCCATTGGGCCAGCCCTGACACCCAGCCAAAACCTTTGATCAACACGGCATTTACAAAACCAGTCGTCGATTGCAAGGCATTGTTCGTTGCCCCGACTAGGGTGCAAGTACGCGGCGAGTTGGGGCACATTTCATTAGAAACTTTTTTAAACTCCTTATCCTTGTGGATTGCATTGCATCCCCACGCAAATCCGTTCAATAATAAGACACTGACAATTGTTTTCGAAATTTTTGATCCTATGCTCATAGTCTTGATCCTAATTAGCTGTTTAACTGAAGCGATTTTATACCACAGCCTCCATGAAACTAATTCTTCAAAATTATGGTTAACGCACACAAAAACGCCTCAAGGTTTTTCTACTTCGGCCTTTTCAGGATCATTCGAAACGACACACCTTTATGAGGCACGTGTTTAAAATCGTGGCGATGCCATCGGCTCGATTTTGCTCTTACCGGCATACATTGTGGGGGTGGTTGGCGGCTCAGAACAAGTTACTATTCGCGCTTTGGTGTCACTGACGCGCCGCGAGGCGTCAAGCACGAGCGGCCTTGGCTCTTCTATACAACCGTCAGTTATAATATCTTCGTCGTCGGCTGGCCCCGCTATATCCATGACGGTGTCAGAAGGGCTTTGCTCACTTTTATAATACCAGCTCTCGCGTTCTTTTCTCTCTTCACCCTTATCATTAAACGCAGACATTTTCTGGATCAAGACAGGCGCTTGGGCATACAAAGCATGGAGGGCGCTTATCGTCACCCTATTCGCCATTGATGTGGTGTACTGGAAAATCTTGTTGCCAAGACAAGCGCTGTATTGAGCCGTCGATTTTCGGGTACAGGCTTTTAGCGCAGCGCGTTGATAGTTTTCCATCGTATCAAAGCTGCGCGCGACCCAAGCCAGGCCATTCAAAGCAACGAAACCGAAACACACCACGCCAGCGCACAGGACTGTTTTTTTGAAAAAGCTTCTCTCTTTCTCAGTCTCTGCCATTTCCCTCTCCGCAAGAAATAAGCTGAACACCCGGTACTGGGATATTAACATAGCGATCAGGTAATCCGGAGATAATTTAGTTAACGCAGAAAAAAACGCCGGAGAGGTTTCCCTTCCGGCGTTCTTCGACTGTTTTCTTAACAAGCAATTGTTTATTGCAAGCCGACCTTATAGCTTGCTTCGGTTTTCGCGCGGACCTCGTCTTGCGTCACGCCGGCGCAAATGTTGGTCAGGATCAGGCCTGTTTCAGGATCATATTCAAACTCGGCAATATCGGTGATCACATGGCGCACCATACCCGAGCCCGTTAGCGGCAGCGTGCATTTCTTGCGGATCTTGCTCTCTCCGTCTTTCGAGCAATGTTCCATACACACGATTACGCGGCGCACGCCGGATACAAGATCCATCGCGCCGCCCATGCCCTTGACGATTTTACCGGGCACCATCCAGTTTGCGATATCGCCTGTTTCCGAGACTTCCATTGCGCCCAGAATGGCCAGATCCACATGGCCACCACGGATCATCGCGAACGATTCCGCACTGCTAAAATAAGAGCCATAGGGAAGCATCGTCACCGTTTGCTTACTGGCATTCACCAGATCGCCATCGACATCTTCCGGCAAAGGGAATGGCCCCGTTCCCAGCATACCGTTTTCGCTTTCCAGGACGACATGCATGCCCTCTGGGATGTAGTTGGAAACCAGCGTCGGAATACCAATCCCAAGATTCACATAAAAACCGTCTTGTAGTTCTTTGGCCGCTTGTTGCGCCATTTCTTCACGAGTCCAAGCCATGTTTGTTCTCCTTTAAATTAGGCGCTGCGCGTTGTGGTGCGTTCAATACGTTTTTCAAAGGCATTGCCTTTAAAAATACGCTGCACATAGATACCTTGCGTTACGATGTGATCGGGGTCGATCTGACCGGCGGGGACAAGTTCCTCCACTTCGGCAATCGTCATCTTGCTGCAGGTTGCGACTTGCGGATTAATGTTTCGTGCTGTCTTGCGATAGATAAGGTTACCTTCATCATCACCCTTCCACGCTTTGACAAGAGACAGATCAGTCGTGATGCCCTTTTCCAAAACCCAGCGACGGCCATCCATTTCGCGAACCTCTTTGCCTTCGCTGACAATCGTGTCCACGCCGACGCGCGTATAGAAACCAGCGATGCCCGCACCGCCCGCGCGCATGCGCTCGGCCAGAGTGCCCTGAGGGTTAAACTCGACCTCAAGCTTGCCGGTGATATAAAGCTGCGCAAAATTGTTGTTTTCGCCCAGATACGAACCAATAACCTTTTTGACCTGCCCGTTATCCAGCAATTGCCCAATGCCATAGCCATCGATATGGGCGGTAATGCTGACGATCGTCAGGTCTTTTACCCCCGACTCGGCAATGGTGCGCAGGCAATGTTCGGGGATGCCACAGATGCCGAAACCGCCGACAGCAATCGACATGCCGTCGCGCAGGACGTCTTTCAGCGCTTCACTGGCATCATTATAAACCTTACCCATTTTGGTTCCTCCTTATGGAATATTGACGGGCTTAACCATAAAGGAGGGGCGTGAAGATATGGTTTATGCTTTATGAAGAAAAGCTTTATTTATCCCATAAAAGGCGCATAAATTGCCCCAGTTTTGCCACAGGTCAAGTTTATGGTACAAGAGTATTAGCCTAACAGGTGCCCTATGAAAAAAACGTCTGCATTCTTCTTTCTGATCTTATTGACGATCAGCATCACAACGCCAGCGCATGCTGGCGATAAAACTTTTTGGGGCACTGGCGTCGGCGCGGCGATGGGCGGGTTGCTCGGCAGTCAGTTTGGCAAAGGCGATGGTCAGCTCGCAGCCACGGGGGCTGGCGTTTTCTTGGGCGGCATGATGGGCAACAGTGTAGGCCGTTCGCTGGATCGCGCCGATGCGGCCTATTACTCACGCGGCGTTCCGACTTATAACACCTATTACGAACCCTATAGCCCACAGCAGACCTATGTCGCTCCATACGAATATCAAGGTGAGCCGGTACGCGATGTTGTTTATGTCCGTCCGGGTGCCGTGGAATACTATTCCCCCCGTCAAACTGTTTTGGTAGAAGGTGGCTATGTCGGGCCCATGCCGAACGGCCATCAGCGTCGCCAAGGGCGTCATTGCCGCGAGTTTACACAAACTGTACGCATTGATGGACAAAGTCACGAGAGCTATGGTACCGCATGCCTGCGTCCCGATGGCACTTGGCAAATCGAGCAGTAAAAGCCTTTTATGACACACCCCCCTCCCCCCGATTGGCAATTGGCCGATTTCGATTTTCTTTTGCCTGAAGACCGCATCGCTGCCTTGCCCGTCGAGCCGCGCGATCATGCGCGGCTTTTGCATGTACGCGGCGCAACTCTTGGCGATCATCACGTTTATGACCTTCCCGATTTGCTACGTGAGGGCGATCTTCTCGTCATCAACGACACGCGCGTGATCCCTGCGCGTCTCTTTGGCCAACGCGGCGTTGTGAAGGTCGAGGTGATGCTGAATAAGGAAGAGCGGGATCAACCGCAAACTTGGTCCGCTCTTGCGCGTCCGGGCAAGCGTCTACGCGCCGGGGACGAGATTATCTTCGCGGATAACTTCACCGCGACCATCACCGAAAAATGCGAAGGCGGCGAAATTCTGATCCGCTTCAACGCACCCCGCGAAGTCCTGTTCACATTGCTGCACCAGCATGGGCACGTACCTTTGCCACCCTACATCAAACGTCCTGCTGGCGACACGCTAGAAGACCGCACGCGCTACCAAACCGTCTATGCGAAACGCGAGGGCGCCGTCGCCGCCCCCACCGCTGGCCTGCATTTCACGCCAGAGCTGTTTGCCAAGCTGGAGGCGAAAGGAATTGAGCGTGCGCACGTCACCCTTCATGTTGGCGCGGGGACATTCCTGCCCGTCAAAACCGAGCGCGTCGCCGATCACGTCATGCATGCCGAGTGGGGCGAGATCACAGCACCCGTTGCCGCTACGATCAACAAGGCCAAAGCCGAAGGCCGCCGTATTGTGGCTGTGGGCACAACCTCCCTCCGCCTCCTTGAAAGCGCGGCAGATGAAAACGGCGTTCTGCATCCGTTTTGCGGCGAAACCTCGATTTTCATCACCCCCGGCTACCGCTTCCGCGCCATAGATGCGATGATCACCAACTTCCATTTGCCGAAATCGACGCTTTTTATGCTTGTCAGCGCACTTGCGGGATTGGATAACATGCGCGACGCGTACCGCCACGCTATTGACAACGCCTATCGCTTTTACTCCTATGGCGACGCCAGTTTATTGGAAAAAGAACCATGACAGCCTTCTCTTTCGACCTGCAAAAGACCGATGGTTCCGCAAGACGCGGGCGCGTCACAACAGCGCATGGCACCTTTGAAACGCCGACTTTTATGGCGACCGCAACCGCCGCGACCGTTAAGGCTATGACCGTTGATGCCGTGAAAGCCACGGGTGCGGAATTGGCGATCTGCAACACCTATCATTTAATGCTGCGCCCCTCGCCCGAGCGCGTCGCCGCGCTGGGTGGTCTCCACAAATTCATGAACTGGCAAGACCCCATCGTTACCGACAGCGGCGGCTTTCAGGTCATGTCGCTTGCGGGACTTCGCAAGCTCACCGAGGAAGGCGTGACGTTCCAATCCCATGTGGACGGCAGCAAGCACGAACTGACGCCTGAACGTTCCATGGAAATCCAGCATTTGCTGGATAGCAATATCACGATGGCGCTCGACGAATGCACGCCGCATCCGGCCACGCATGAAGTCGCCGCCGAGTCCATGCGCCGTTCTATGCGCTGGGCCAAGCGTTGCCGCGAGGCGTTCAAGAAGCGCGAGGGCTATGGCCTGTTCGGCATCGTGCAGGGCAGCACCTATGAAGACCTCCGCGCGGAGTCCGTGAAGGCGTTGGCCGACATCGGCTTTGACGGGTTTGGCATCGGCGGCCTTGCGGTCGGCGAGGGACAGGAAGAAATGTTCCGCGTGCTCGATTTCACCATGCCGCTGGTTCCGTCAGAAAAGCCCCGCTATTTGATGGGCGTCGGCACGCCTTCGGATATCGTCGGCAGCGTCATGCGCGGGATCGATATGTTTGATTGCGTGATGCCGACGCGTGCAGGGCGCACGGGGCGCGGCTATACCCATCGCGGGCAGATCAATATCAAGAATGCGCGGCATGCGGCGGATGCCAGGCCTCTGGATGAGCGTTGCACCTGCGCGACCTGCCAAAGCTATTCACGCGCTTACTTGCATCATTTGTTCCGGTGCGAAGAGATCCTTGGCCCCATGCTGCTGACGCAACATAATCTGCATTATTATCAGATGTTGATGAAGGATATCCGCAGCACGATCGAGGCGGGCACGATGACAGACTTCGCAGCAAAATTCACAGCCGATCAGGCCCTGGGAGACGTGGAGGCGCTATAACGCGTCATCTTCCTCTGGCGGCACAGAAGGCTCATAGTCGCGCAAATCCTTGGCGACGGCGGGATTATTCAAAAGACTCTCGATCTTGCTGGCGTACTCAAAACTGTTATCAACTTTAAAGTCCAGCTTGGGCGTCAGGCGCAGGCGCACGGTCTTGGCAATCTCGTGACGGAAAAAGCCGGCGATTTTGTTCAGCGTACGGCGCACATCTTGCTCAGGCGCGCCCTCGCCCATCACCGTGAAGAATGCGGTGGCGTTTTGCAAATCGGGGCTGATCTGTACTTCAGAGATTGTCACGAGCGGCGGGTTAAACTCGCGTGGCCACGGCACATCGCCGCGCTGAAACAGCATCGCGAGCGCATGCCGGATTTCTTCCCCAACCTTCAATTGTCTTTGTGTTCTCATAATCCTCTGGTCCTACTTCGCTGATAACGCAACTTTGACCCCCAATGCGACCAAAACAAGGCCGCACCCACGATCAATCCATTTTGTGGCCTTTAAAAAGGCATTCCTAACCCGCGCTTGCGTCAAAACAAAAGCCACAAGGCTAAACCAACCCGTGATGATAAAACTGCACGTCAGGCCATAAACAACCATCCAAACCACAGGCGTATCAATCCGGATAATCTGGCTGAAAATGGCCAGAAAAAAGAGCGTCGCCTTGGGGTTCAAAACATTCGTCAGGAAACCGGAACTTAACGCCGCTTTATCGCTCATACGGCTTTTCTTCTCGGCGTTGAGCGCATGATCAACCGCCGCCTTCCCCATACCGCGAGAGCGTAGAGCCTGAATGCCAAGATAAATCAGATAGGCCGCACCGGCATATTTGATCACATTAAAAAGCAAGATCGATTGTGCGATCAGCGCCGCAATCCCCGCCACGGTATAACTCACATGGACAAGGATGCTGAGGCCAAAACCCAGCGCCGTAAAAAGTCCGGCACGACGTGAATGGGCAACCGAATTGCGTACGGCGACAACAAAATCAGGCCCTGGAGAAATAACAGCCAGCGAAAACACAGCCACCAACGTCATCCACTGGACGAAATAGATTGAAAGCTCGCTCACGTCTTTACCCCCTCCATTCGAAGGCGACGCCTCCGAATGATGAACACCCTCTTACAACGTCCGTGCGATTTCTTCGATCTCGAAGCACTCAATGACGTCGTTAGCCTGCATGTTGTCATAATTCTCGAACGCCATACCGCATTCAAAGCCTTCACGCACTTCCTTGACTTCGTCCTTCATGCGTTTCAGCGTCTTGAGCGAGCCTTCATGGATCACAACATCATCGCGCAGCAAGCGAACCTTAGCCCCGCGCTTGACGACACCTTCGGTAACCTTACAGCCTGCAACCTTGCCAACCTTGGTGATGTTGAACACCTGTTGGATACGCGCGTTGCCGAGGAACTTCTCGCGAAGTTCTGGTGCAAGCATACCGGAGAGAACCAGCTTCACATCATCGATGACATTGTAGATGATCGAGTAGTAACGGATTTCAATGCCGTCGCGCTTCGCCATTTCACGGGCTTGCGGATTGGCACGAACGTTAAAGCCGATAATCAGACCGCGCGAAGCGTTCGCCAGCGTGACGTCGGATTCTGTGACAGGACCAACAGCGGCATCCAAAACGCGCACTTTGACTTCCAGATTGTCTTCAGAAAGCTTGATAAGTGCGGTCTTGAGCGCCTCGACCGATCCATGCACGTCCGCCTTGATGAGAATAGCGAACTCCTTGGCCGATCCGGCCTTGATGTTCTCCATCATCTGCTCAAGCGAGCCGCGTTGTGTGGTGGCCGAAGCCAACGCGCGGCGACGGCGCATGCGGAATTCGCTGATCTCACGGGCGCGGCTTTCAGACGGCACGACGCAAAGCTCATCACCTGCGACAGGCGTACCATTCAAACCGATAATCTCGACAGGCATGGCAGGGCCAGCCTCGGGAACGTTCTTGCCATGATCGTTGATAAGGGCGCGAACGCGTCCCCATTCGGCGCCAGCTACAAAGATATCGCCCACGCGGATCGTGCCGCGTTGAACCAGAACGGTCGCGACAGAGCCGCGGCCTTTTTCCATCTTGGCTTCGACGACAGCACCTTCGGCGGCGCGTTCGGGGTTGGATTTCAAATCAAGAATTTCGGCTTGCAGCAAGATCGCGTCTTGCAGTTTATCAAGACCGGTACGCTTCTTGGCCGAAATCTCGACCGAGAGAACATCGCCGCCCATTTCTTCAACCTGCACATCGTGCGAGAGCAATTCCTGACGCACGCGGGCAGGGTTCGCCGCTGGCAAGTCGCATTTGTTGATCGCGACGATCATCGGGGCGCCCGCCGCCTTGGCATGACGGATGGCTTCAATTGTTTGCGGCTTGATGCCGTCATCGGCGGCAACCACTAACACCACGATATCGGTGACATTCGCGCCGCGCGCGCGCATTTCGGTAAAGGCAGCATGGCCCGGCGTATCGATAAAGGTGATGCGATCAAAACCGTNNTGTGCTGCGTGATGCCGCCGGCTTCGCCCGCGACAACGTCAGTGGAGCGGAAGGCATCAAGAAGCGATGTCTTACCATGATCGACGTGGCCCATGACGGTCACAACAGGAGGACGCGCCTTAAGGTTTTCGGCTGTATCTTCGACAAGCGAAAGGCCAGCTTCAACATCGGATTCGG
>DNGD01000164.1 GCA_003486725.1 Rhodospirillaceae bacterium | reverse complement strand
GAGGCGATAAGGCTGTCGATCCCCGAAACGGTGGTGAAGGAGAAGAGCCCAAGGCCAAAAGATTCCGTCGGCATGGTCGCCAGCCCCAGAAAAGAGGATAAGAGCCATGTCACAAAGGCGGGCGCATTGATCTGTCAGTCCCCAAACGGACGATCAAAAACGCCGGAGAGGTAATCGAGGCTATAGATGGCGAGCAAGGGCGTGGTCAGGACGCCAAGAATGATGAAGAACCCGACCATGTTTTCAAAAAGCCCGAAGGTCGCGACAAGCGTTCCGAGCAGGCCAGAGACAGCCGTGAGCCAAGGGCGCGGGACTTTGGGAAACATCGGCGCGAGGCTGAGCGATGCGGCATAAAGATTGACGTCGTTTGTTGTCCATGTGGCCAACATCAGGATGACGAGGGTGAGGGAGCCCATGCCAAGGCCCATCAGTAGCACCATAAAGTCGGCCTCTCCTGTCAGCGCGGTGCTCATGGCCGTGAGGAGAACCAACAAGGGATAGCAGATGCCCAACGATACAACGCCAGCAGTGATCGCATGTTTCTTGTTTAAGGCAAAGCGATTGACATCCGGCATTGTGATAATGCCGACGGAATAGCCGCCGACGATGGCAGCAACAGCAGCGCCCACGGCCATCGGGGCGGCGGGCGTAAAGTCCACCCAAGCGGCAATCCCTTTTTCTGCGATCACTTCATAAAGCGCGTAGATCATCGCGCCGAGCAGAAGCGGGATGGAAAGCTGTGCCAGTTTGCCAACGCCTTTAATCCCAAGAATAGCGGTGGAGGACATAAGGAGGCCCGCGACGATAGTTACCAGCGTCGGGTTCATCGCGACATCGGGATAGGATGATTTCATGAGCATCAAAAACGCTTTGGCAAACAACTCGGTTTGAACGCCGAACCATCCGAAGAGTGACAGTGCCAAAACCAGCCACACGAATTTTGCACCCGTCTCGCCAAAGGAACCCTTTACCAGAAGCGCGGTGCTGAGGCGCGTTTTTACGCCGATATAGCTGCTCCATCCCGTCAGAAGTGAAAGGATCAAACCGCCAAGAAGCAGTGCCGCGCCAAGATGCATCATATCCATCGATTGCCCCAGCATCGCACCAAACATAAAGACGGGGACGCACACGGCAACAGCGACTTCGACATTGGTGAGGTAAAGCCAGCGAAAGCGCGGCCCTTCATTTTCGGGAACGCGCTCATTTGAATAGTCCTGAAGATTGTTCATGAAAATGACCTTTTGGTTTTAGGTTGTCATAAGGAATTTTGCCTCGCGCACAGGCGCAAAGGAAGTGCGGTGCCAGATGGTGACGCCGTGCGTTTGCAGCGCGGCGAGGTGGATGGCGGTGCCATAACCTGCATTATGTTCCCAGCCATAGGCAGGATGTTCCAGCGCGAGTTCGCGCATCATCCGGTCGCGCGTCACTTTGGCGATGATGGAGGCGGCCGCGATGGACAGGCTCTTGCTATCCCCTTTGACGATGGTGGATGCGGGGCAGGGCAAATCCTTGGGCAGTTTGTTGCCATCGATCAGCGCATGGTCGGGCGTTTGCGATAACCCGCGCACCGCGCGCGTCATGGCCAGAAGCGAGGCGTGCAAAATGTTGAGGCTGTCAATCTCCTCGACGCTGCTTTGCGCAACGGCATAGGTGCAAAGTGTAGTGAGGTGCGGGAACAAAGCCTCGCGCTGCTTGTCGGAGAGTTTCTTGCTGTCGTTGATTTTGCATGCGATCTCTGGCGGCAGACCTTCGGGCGGCAGAATCGCCGCCGCCGCCACAACAGGACCCGCTAAAGGCCCGCGCCCAACCTCATCCACGCCGCAGATGATCCGCCCTTCGGCATATCCGTGTAGAGTTTCAATATGATAATCAGGCACGGCGGGTTCTTTCTCTTTTGGCACGACCCTTGCAACGTTATTGAGGCAAGGTAACTAGAGAGAATCGTACTCTGATGGAAAATGTAAGCGGAATCAACACAGCAGTTCAATATGTCGCCCCCGCGCAGACCGGCAAGGCCCGCGTTGTGGCCGCCATTCAGGCGGCTTCGGTCAAGTCGGGGGTAGATTTTACCTATCTGCTGAACAAGGCCTCGCAGGAGAGCGACCTGAACCCCACGGCCAAGGCGGGCAGCAGCTCGGCGACGGGGCTTTACCAGTTTATCGACCAGACGTGGCTCAAGACAATTAAGGCCAGCGGCGAGAAGTATGGTCTGGGCGAGATCGCCGACAAGATTTCAATCGGCTCGAACGGCGTGGCCAGCGTGGCCAATGCGGCGGATAAAAAAGCGATTCTCGCGCTGCGCACTAATCCGGAAGTGGCCGCGAATATGGCCGCCGAACTCGCCAACATCAATAAAGAAGAGTTGGAAAAGAAAGTCGGCGGCAAGATCGGCTCGACCGAGATGTATATGGCGCATTTTCTGGGCAGCGGCGGGGCGAGCACGTTCCTCAATGCGATGAAGGAAAATCCAAGCGCGAGCGCTGCCGATTTGCTTCCGCAAGCCGCCGCCGCGAATAAGTCCGTGTTTTATGATCAAAAGACGGGAGAGGCGCGGTCTGTCTCCGAGATTTATGCGAAGTTCGCTGCCAAATTCGACAAGACGCCCGATATTAGCGGTGTCATGGTTGCTTCGGCGAAGCCTTCTTATAATGCGACAACGCAGGCGCAGGCCGAAGTCGATGTGGCGACCAACATTACCATGGCGAGCTTTGGTCAGACTTCCTCAGGTGGTATGAAGGTCGGAGGTATGAGCCTGTCGCCCACCACGACCTCGTCTTTTGCGACGATGGTGCTGGCGCAGATGGATATGGAAACGCTGGGGCTTGAGGCGATGGACAAGACCTATAAGTTCGAAAGCAACAGCGAGAGCCGCAAGCGGTCGGTGCTCGATACGCTCGCAAACGCGGCCTAACCCCGTGGCATCGCCGCGCGGTGGAGGCGGTCATTGATGGCCGCGCCTAAGCCCTCGTTCGGGATTGGCATAACGGCGATGCCCTTATAGGGTTCGCTGTCCACAATCCGCAGCATGGAAAACAGGTTTGCCGCAGCCTCGATCAGATTACCGCGCGGGCTGAGATTGATGCGATACGCACCACCTTCAATAAACAGATCGGGGCCAAAAGTCACAAAGGCTTCGTCCTCGGTGGCGGTCAGCACGTTCAGACGGATGGGCAATCGCGGGGCGTAGTGACTGCTGAGCATACCGGGGCTTTTCGGCGAGCCGTCAAGCCCGCAGGCCTCATGCACTTCGCCGAGCAAGGCGGACAGGGACTCCTTCGTCACGCCACCCGGACGCAAGATGGTGGGCACGTCAGAGGTCAGGTCGAGCACCGTAGACTCGACGCCGACTTGGGTCGCACCGCCATCCAAAATCATATCGACCTTGTCGCCAAGAGAATCCAGAACGTGCTCTGCGAGCGTCGGGCTCAACTTGCCCGAAGCGTTGGCGGAAGGTGCAGCGATAGGTCTGCCGGAAAGATCGATAAGATCATGTGCTACAGCATGATTAGGGCAGCGTATGGCAATCGTATCGAGGCCGCCGCTGGCCAATTGCGAGATGGGCGAGTCCTTGGCGCGGCGCAGCACAAAAGTCAGCGGGCCGGGCCAGAAGATTTTGGCGAGGCGGCGCGCGCGATCATTCCACTCGACGTAAGTGAGAATGTCGGTCGTCCTTGCAACATGGATGATCAGCGGGTTGAATACGGGGCGGCCTTTGGCCTCGTAAATGGCGGCCACGGCTTTTTCATTGGTCGCGTCCGCGCCAAGGCCATAGACCGTCTCGGTCGGGAAAGCGACGAGGCGACCCGCTTGAATCAGGCTTGCCGCTTTGGCCAGAGTGTCCGCATTCACGGGCTGTATGGTTGTCATATTGGTCACGCGCGTTCATCGTTCGTTATGTACCGGCTGCATTAGATCATAGAACTAATTGATATTCCACATTATTATGGCGTATATTTTCGCATGACAGACGCCGGCGGTATAGATATTCTGCGCCTTATGTCCCGTGTTTTGTCCATCACTATGAAATTTTTGGCCATTTTGCTGCTGATCGTCGTGTTGGCGGTAGTGGCAGCAGGCTGGCGTTTGACGTCCAGTCCGATCACGTCCTCGTCTTTTACGCCATATATCGAGAATGTTTTTGAAAGATTTGTGCCGAATACCACGGCTAAAATCGGTCAATCGACCCTAAGCTGGGACGAAGAGAAGCTGACATTAACCCTGACGTGCGAAGACGTCCGCTTGAACAACGACGCTGGCGCGACGGTTCTTTCTTTTCCTTCGGCCAGTTTGAAAATGTCCGTGCGCAGCTATCTGCGGGGGCGTATTTTGCCGCAAGAGTTTTCGGCGGATCGCGCACATTTCTGGCTCGTCCGCGATGATGAAGGGCGTTTGTCTTTCGGTTCTATAAAGCATGAACAGGCAAAGCCGACCGCCCAGACAAGCATCGATGTGGTCTCGTTCCTTCAAAACGTCGCGGATGAGGTGGTGCACGAGAGGTTGAGCCACACCATCGCGATTAAGGATCTCACGCTTTCGATCGATGATCTGAAGACAAAGCAAAAATGGGACATAACCGTTCCCGAGCTTACGCTGAATCACAATCGTGAGGAGACAAACGCAAAAGCCAGCGTTCTGCTGTCGGAAAAAGACAGAACCTCGTCGTTGCAGCTAACCTATCTGTTCGATCATAAGGTCGAGCAACATCAGGTTGCGATGACGTTTAAAGATATTCGCTTGTCCTCTTTTGTTTCATTTGGCCCCGATCTTGCGCCGCTCAGCGGAGCCGAGTTTCCAGCGTCCGGTCGCCTGACGGTCAAGACGGA
>DNGD01000001.1:5930-7858 GCA_003486725.1 Rhodospirillaceae bacterium | reverse complement strand
CGGGAAACGCTGGTGCGGAGAACCTTGATCTCGACGCCCTTTGAAATCTCTAGCAAAAGGGATTCTTCGCCTTCCAGCTTGCTGACCACACCATATATACCGGCGTTGGTGATAACCTTGTCACCTTTTTTTAAGGCTTTGATCAGGTTGTTCTGCTCTTCCAACTTCTTTTGCTGCGGACGGATCAACAGGAAATAGAATACCATGAAAATCAGGAACAACGGCATGAATTTCATAAGCGTGGACTGCGCATCCGGCGGCGTAACGGCAACGGCATTTGTCGCAGCTTCAAGCGCAGGCGCGGCACCATCAGCGGCGAACGCCTTGGATATGAACAGATTAAACGTATCAAGCATGTCGATTCCCCATTTTCTAAATGACGGAGGGACTATAGCGGGATCGTCGCACGGCGCAAGTGCGGAAAACAAAGCCAGAAAATCAGCCCTATTCGGCTGGTTTCAGGGTTTCGGCCAAGGCCTTGGCATGCGCCTCGCGCGTTAAGGGGAAACGCGATGGCGGATCAACACTCACCAGCGATTCAGGGGGAAAACGCTGGGGTGCAGGATAGCATTCAATCGCGCCCAATGTGCTATAGCACCAGTTTTCATGCGCGGGCAGCACGGAATAAGCCTTCGCGGGCTTGGCAGGCTTCCCCCATTGCTGCCAGACCGGCACACAGCCGGTGACAGACAACAAGCACAAAAGCGCGATGGTTTTTACAGAGCTTTTCATAATCTGAAGGCTAAGGCGAAGGCATTAACGAATCCCTAACCTCCTTCATTAAAAATCCCTCATCCGATCTGTAACGGTTCGGAAACAGGGGCGCTCAGCCCTCCTCTCCCGCGATCCTTGATCGCTTTATATTCAAAAGGACCTGCCATGAAAAAATCGCTCCTCCTTCTCACTTTATCTTTAGCTGTGTCGGCCCCCGCTTTTGCCGAAAATGCCCCTGCTGCCGGTGGTGGCGCGCCGCGCGCCGTCCATCAGGAACGACGCGGGGAGATAAGGGACGCTCGTCAGGAGAAGCGTCAAGAAAATATGGGCACGCGTCAGGAACACCGTGAGGAGGTGATGGGGGAACGTCAGGAAAAACGTGAAGAAATTATGGGCGAGCGCAAAGAAAAGCACGAAGAGATGATGAAAGCACGTCAGGAAAAACATGAAGAGATCATGGGCGAGCGCAAGGAAAAGCATGAGGAAATGCTAAAGGCTCGCAAAGAGAAACATGAAGAGATCATGCAGGAACGCAAGGAAAAGCACGAAGCCATCAAGGAAATCAAGGAAGACGCCCAGAATAAAGTCGAGGCGATCAGATCAGCTAAGTAAGGTGTAACAACAAGATGTCTTCCCGCAGAAGCGCCGTGCCGATGTGGGAAGACTATTGCTCCGAAAAATCATCCGACGACGGCATATCGTCGACCGGCATTTTATAGCCTTCACCAAACCAGTTTCCCAAATCAACATCTGCGCAACGCTTCGAGCAAAAGGGCGCGAAGGCCGGCAATGTTGGTCTTTGACATATAGGGCATTTCTTGCGCTCACTCATTGCCCACCACCGACGATAAAGGCTGCCCGCGCCGCGTGCGCGTTGCTTCCAGCAAACCCAGCTTGTTTAAGCCGTAACAATGGATGCCTGCCGGATCGCTGGCCGCCACGCGCTCAAACGCATTGACAACCTTCGAGGCGTCAGCGCGGCTAGTCATCTTCAGACAATCGATCACGATGATGCCGCCCAGATTACGCAGACGGATTTGCCGCGCCACCTCACGCACCGCCAGCAAGTTTGTCGCCGTTGGATTGCCAGAGGCGCCACCATTCACATCAATCGCCACGAGCGCCGCCGTGGGTTCAATTATCAGATTTGCCCCGCCTGTCAACGGCACGACGGGAGCAAGAAGCGCGTCGATCATTTCATCAAGCTGCGGATG
>DNGD01000001.1:1789-5865 GCA_003486725.1 Rhodospirillaceae bacterium | reverse complement strand
TGCCAGACTTGGGGCGGCGGCGTGACAATGCCGAGAGCGCCCTCACCTTCCGTGCCCTTTGTTATAACGCCGATCCACGCTTTACCTTCTTGCGTAGTCGTTTGAATCCGCAAAGTCAGCGTATCGCCAGCCTTCAGCGGTTTGGCACTTTCAACATAGATTTTTTCCGGCAGCCCCGCATCAACCCACGCGGTTTTCTGTCCCGCCAGAACGCGTACGACGCGCCCGCGCACAAGCGCGCCTGTAAAATCCGGCGCGGAAAGGCGATCCACATAGAGATCACGTAGAATCTTTACCTCCCACACAGCGGCACGAATGAGATCGCCCACGCGATCACAGGTAATCGAAATGCTCATGAATTACCTCCTGCGCTTTTCAATAGCTGCGCGACTTCAAATAGTGGCAGTCCGACAATGCCGGAATAACTGCCCGCCATCGCGCGAATCAAACAGGCCGCGCGGCCTTGAATGGCATAACCGCCCGCCTTGCCGATCCCCTCGCCGCTCGCGCAATAGTCTTCGATCTCGGCCTCGCTTAAAAGCTTGAAGGTCACGATGCTCTCGCTACATTTTTGAAGCGGTTTGCCATGGGGTCTGAACAACGCGACCGCTGTAAAGACACGATGGCGGCGGCCAGACATCAACTGCAAAAACCGGCGTACATCGTCCGGCGTTTCAGCTTTAGGCAAGACACGCCGCCCGACGGCCACAACCGTATCGGCGGACAACACCAACGCGTCAGGATTTGCCGTTGCAACGAACGCACCTTTCTCGAACGCGAGACGCTTGGCCATCGCACGCGGCACCTCCCCCTTAAGCGGAGACTCATCAATATCGGCGGGTAGAACGCGATCCGGCACGATGCCGATATCCGCCAAGAGCGACAACCGCCGCGGCGAGGATGATGCGAGGATAAAAGGCGTTATGGTCATTAAAATCTCTGGTAATTGGGGCAAAACGTAACCAAAAAAACCTTCATGATGAGCTTGAAGGTGTTATCATTACGATGATTGTATCTGAACTCGACCACTTTAAGATACATCGGGAAGTGATGTTTTGAAACCCCTCTGCAATTGCACAGAACGTGCTCGGTAAATGATAGACAAAATTAACCTTGAATCATTCAAAAACCTATGACACTATTCAGATCATGAATATCGTGTCTTTCCTTTCGATTGAAGTAAAACACCTTTTGCTCAAGCGCAAAAAGGCCTGAGGCCTTTTTGTCCTCAGTTTGACGCCTGACGCTTACGTTCCGCCTCAAACGCCCTCCCCAAAAGATCATAAAACGTTATCTCCAACACGCCACGGCCATGCATTACGCAGCGCTTCTTTTCCAAAATTCAAAACGCTTTCTGCTCAAGCGCAAGAAGGCCGAGGGCCTTTTTTGTCCCCAGTTTGACGCCTGACGCTTACGTTCCGCCTCAAACGCTCCTTACATAAAACACAAATCAAAGCGGCGAACTTTGTTCGTCCGTTCACCTTCTTGCTAAAGGAACATCAGCTATGACTGCATCAACTTATGCGGACGCACCCGTGCGCCCTTTTCCTACCTCTTCTTCCGTTGTCGATTTCTTCCGTAATCAGATCACGCATAATGGCGACCCAGCCCTTGCCGGTCTTGAAGAAGAAATCATTGTCGTCGATCAAACCGGCCTGCCGATCAATCACAATCGCTTTCAAGAATTCTTGGGCGATTTCATCCGCGCGCTTCCGGATGGCGAGGTGATTGCAGGACCGTCTGTTCATGGCGACATTATTCCTGTTTTACGGGGCAGCTTTGCGGGCGGACTGGTTCAGCCCGAGACCAACACAACACTGGTGGAGCTGGCCCATGCGCCAGCCCGCACCGCATGGGGGTGCTTTGAACAGTCTCGTGATTTTACGCGGCAGCTGATGCAAACAGCCTCAGCCCATGCCTTGTTGGTTCTGGGGGGCGGCGTTGTGCCTACCATCAGCATGGAGGATTTGCTTAGCCACGATGCGGTGATTCCGAATGCGGATTTCATCTATTCATGGACGCATATGACGCAAGGGACGCGCCCTGAATATTGCCGAACTGTCTTTGGCACGGCCAGCATCCATCACAATATGGGGTTCAACGATCCGGATGTGATGGCACGCTATATCTCTACAAGCCTTCGTTTACAGCCTACCATGATCGCATTGCTGGCCAATGGACCCCTCTGGAATAACCGGCTTGCCACGATCGGAGGCAGACAATTGTTGTCGCATCGCAGCGATGTATTGCTCGACTACGGCAATATCTATGGCTATCGCGACGGGCTTGATTATCTTTATCCCGATTTCCTTTTGGATCCAAATGCTACCTTTGAAAGCATCGTGGACGGTTATCTGGATACGCCGCTTGATCGTACCATTGTGGGTGGTCGGAAAATCTCCTGCAACGGAATGACAATGCGTGAATACTTTGCGGGCTACAGTATGAACGGGCAAACGCATTATCCGGACGAGGCAGCACTGACCATGATGATCCGCGAGCCGATCGTGGATGTGCGCCCCAATTTCACGGGGAGTGCACCACGCGTGGAAACGCGCGCGCATGATGGCGTCAGCCAGCATGTTGCCGTGTCGGTGGATGCGTTTTATCGAGGTATAGCGGCCAATCTGGGGGCGGCGCGCGTCCTTACCTCTGGCATGGATGCCTCGGAAGTACGGCTAGCCCGCACCATGACGTGTCGGCAAGGACTGCAAACACCGCTGTTTCATGCAGATCCTGCCATCACAACTCAGCAGGATATGGCCGTTTCGCTTCTGCAGATTGCAGAAGACGGGCTTCTGATGCGAGGTTATGGGGAAGAGACACTGCTGGCACCTCTCTGGACACTGGCCACGTCTGGGAAAAATCCGGCACAACGCTTGCGATCCGTTTATCGCCAAGCCGCCTGCAACATGACAAAAGTTATGCGGGCGATGGATTATTCCAACCCATATTTTGCGGATGGAACGGCCTATCCTTGGCCGAGTGGCCCTTCGCGTGTCACAAACACACGTCAAGTCAAGGAGGCCCTCACATGCAACCGATAATCTTGAGCAATGCGTTTGTCCGCACCTGCAACAGCCACACCAAAGCCTATGCCTGCGTTGAGGAAATGGTGGGCGTCATCCGCGATAATCTGGGCAGCTCACCGCTTTTGTTGCCGACAGCGTTTGATCCGGAAAGCATGGCCATGCTTCTGGATCATGTAGATGGCATCTTCCTGCCCGGGGCGGTGAGTAACATTCACCCATCAGCCTATGGCGATGTGGTCAAGCTGGAGCCGCAACCATTCGACCCTGCCCACGACGCGACGGATCTGTTTTTGATCCGCCAAGCCCGCACGCGCGGAATCCCTTTCTTCGGGATATGCCGCTCGATGCAGGCGATGAATGTGGCCTTTGGTGGCACGCTTCATCAAAAGCTGCCGCCATCGGCCATCGATCATTACTGCAGTGATCCTTGCGATGGGCGTGATGAAACACCGGCGTTTATGCATGAGGTTGAGANNCGAGGGGGGCGGGCTGCTTGCCCGCCTCTTTCCGACGCCGAAGCTATGGGTGAACAGCATCCATAAACAAGGCGTGGATCGTTTGGGTGAAGGATTGAGGGTGGAAGCGCGCGCGCTGGATGGCGTAATCGAAGCCATTTCATGGCCAGAAGCGCCGTCCTTTTTTGCTGCGTTTCAATGGCATCCAGAGGCGATGCCGCAAAACACGGTGTCAAAAACCTTGTTTAGTCAGTTCAAGCAGGCAG
Organism: Rhodospirillaceae bacterium; assembly: GCA_003486725.1. Taxonomy (GTDB): domain Bacteria; phylum Pseudomonadota; class Alphaproteobacteria; order UBA9219; family UBA9219; genus UBA8914. The sequence continues at coordinate 2,112 of DNGD01000001.1, read as the reverse complement.
TCCATGAACGTTTTGAATCGCATGGCGATGAGTAGGTTGTAAGGGGGGGGTTACTTCTTCTTGTTCTTCAACTTATACACGTACGAGATGACTTCCGCCACNNTATCGAACAGCGCGCGCGCCAAAGGTGGGTTACTGACCATCGGTACGTCGTTTTCCTCGGCCACTTTGCGGATGCGAGCCGCTACCTGATCCACGCCTTTGGCAACCACAATAGGCGCAGCCATAAAGCCGCCTTCATACTTCAGCGCGACGGCAAAATGCGTCGGGTTGGTGACCACAACGCTGGCCTCTGGCACCTTGGCCATCATACGGCGGCGGGA
>DNGD01000001.1:0-1757 GCA_003486725.1 Rhodospirillaceae bacterium | reverse complement strand
CGTCTTTGACCTCTTGCTTGGTCATGCGCAGGCCTTTGAAATACTGATACCGGACAAATAGGATGTCAGCCACGGCGATGACCGAGATCACCAGCAACATAATCAAAAGCAGATGAACGGCGTTATCATGGAGATATTCTATCCCTGCCATAAGATCCATCTCGACCAGCGCGTCTAATTTACTAAAGACAGGAGACAGTACGCGATACGCCACATAGCCCAGCACGACAAGCTTGACGAAACTTTTCACCAGTTCGGAAACAGAGTTCATCGAAAAAAGCTGTTTGAGTCCTTGTTGAGGCATCAACTTTTCAAGGTGAAATTTCAGTTTTCCTGTGCCGACATAAAAATCGGTCTGAACCATCGTGCCGATAATGCCCATGAAGAACATGATGCCGAAGGTCATCACGGTCGTGAGTGCCGTCGCCGACACCACCCCCATCAGCGCGTTTTGAAAACCGCCGTCCTGAAGTGATATCTGGTGGGGCTTTTCGATAAACGGCAGCAAGGCCGTTTTCATCTGCTCGCCATAGGCGGGGCCAAGCCATGTAATAACGATCAGAATGCCCACAATGGAAAACCACGACGACATCTCACGACTGACGGCCAGATTCCCTTGCTCGCGGGTTTCCTCAAGCCGTTTGCTGGTTGGCTCTTCTGTTTTCTGGTCCTGTTCTGTGCCGTCAACCATGTTTGCCGCCTATCTGATAAACAGGGTTGCGACAATATCGTCAAAGACCTTGAGCCAAAGGCCTAGGATCACCGCGACGGTAAAGCTAAACACAAAAAAACCGCCCCAAATCTGGACAGGCAACAGCACCAAGAACAGCTGAACTTGTGGCATCAACCGTTGCATGATGCCCATCGTCGCATAAATCAGCAGGCCCATGACAATAAACGGCGAGGCCAATTGCACGCCGATCGAAAAGCATTTGCTCATTGTTTGAATAAAGGTCTGGACAAGATCGCCAAAAGGCAGCGTTTGTCCCGGCGGAAACACCGTATAGGTGTCCAGCAACGCGCGGAACAACAGCTCGTCCAGCTCTGTGACAAAAACCAGCGCAATCGCCGCCGTACTGAGAAACACGGACGTGAGCGCGCTTTGCGCGGCCAGCGCAGGGTTCAGGATCATCGCGTTCGATAAGCCGATATCCATTGCAATCAGCGAACCTGCCGTTTCCACAATGTCCACCAGAAGACGCATAATCGAGCCGAAGAAGATGCCCACGAGCGCCTCCATCGCCACCAACTGCACAAGGTCGGCGGGCTGCTTGGGGATCGCGGGGATCAAGGGCGTGAGGACGGGATACAAAAGGAAGGTGAGCGCCAGCGCAAACATCATGCGCGCGCGCGGGGTCACGAACGCCTCGCCCACACCCGGAAACATCATCAGCCCCGCGCCAAGGCGCGTGAACACAAGCATGAAGGGAAAAACTTGGCCGGAGAGCTGGGCGTCAAGGTTGATGTTCATTGCCGCGCGCTATCCGCTTTGTCCGACCTGGACAATGCGATCTGTCAGCGTTTTGGTAAAGCCTCCCAGCGTTGACATCATGTAAGGCAGAAGCCATATAGTGACGGCGAAAATCAGCACCATCTTGGGAATGAAGGACAACGTCATTTCCTGAATCTGCGTGACCGTTTGAATAAGCGAGACGATCACACCCACGACAAGGCCGACAAGCAACACAGGCCCCACGACCTTGAGCATGACGACGATGGCCTCGCGGCAAATTTCAATGACTTCGGTTTCGTTCATG
>DNGD01000221.1 GCA_003486725.1 Rhodospirillaceae bacterium | reverse complement strand
ATCAAAGGAGATCTTCCTATGAACAAGAAACATCTTTACATCGCCTCCGCCCTGCTTTCCGTGATGCTGCTCGGCAGCGTGGCGAATGCGCAGACGGGCAGCGCCCCAGCAGGAACGACGGCTAAGGCTACCGAAATGACAGGTCACAAGATGGCGAAGCCCGGCATGTCGAAGATGTCAGAGGCGGGCCAGAAAATGATGAGAGAGATGATGGCCACAGTGCATGAAGGCAACAAGGAATCCTTCGAGCAGATCAAGGCAAAACGTGAAGAAATGAACGCGCTGATAAAAGCCGAGCCTTTCGACAAAGCAGCGTTTGTCGCCAAGCACGAGGAAATCCAGCAGTTACATCAAAAGACGATGGCGGCACGCGTCGAAGCTAAGGCTGCCATGATCGAGAAGCTGTCCCCTGAAGATCGTGCCGCGATGGCCGATATGCCAAGGCATGGCCGCATGGGCATGAAGGGCGGCATGGGTATGGGCAAAGGCGGTATGGGCATGGGCGGAGACTGCCCCATGATGGGGGAAGATGATATGGACGACAAAGCGCCTGCGAAGAAGTAGAGAATAATGATCGGGAGGCATGGTGCAGACAGCGCCATGCCGCCCCGCTCGACCACAACACCCTCAGCGGAGGAAAAAAATGAAACGGTTGCTTTTAGGTCTTGCTTCCCTTGCGGTAGTTCTGGGTTCTTTGATGGCTGTGCCGTCTGTGGCCAAAGCGGAGACGTCGTTCTCGTTTTCCATGAGCGATTCCCATCATCGTCCCTCTTATCGCGAATCTTATCGTCATCACTCTTATCGTCCCTCCCGTCACGAGTTTAGGCACCATTATAGACCTCGTCATCATGGGCATAGCGCGGCGTTTTATGCGCCGGTTCCGTACTATTACGCGCCGGCCCCCCGTCCGATCGTGTATCAAACCACGGTGGTTTCTCCCGTGCGTTACGTTTCCCAAGCGTCCCTACTTGCAGATCCTGCCTCACCCTCTTACACTAACGGGGTGGGTCAGATGTGCCGCGAATACCAGTCCACTGGTTTGATTGGTGGCTCTCCTCAAAGCACTTATGGCACCGCGTGTTTGCAACCTGATGGGGCATGGCGCGTCGTTGATTAGGGCGGGCGCTATTGATAAGGAAACATGGATTCATTGAAGAAAGAGAAAGAGGCGGCCCGCGCGGGGCTGCGGGTTCGCCGTAAACAGGCCGCCGAGAGCGGCGCGGTTGAGGCGGCCTTTTCGTTGCGCGACGTTTTTATGTCGCGTTTTTTTTGTCCGCAGGGATTGTTGATCGCGTCCTATATTCCGCAAGGGTCAGAGATCGACCCGATGCCGCTTTTGGAGGTGCTAGAAAATAAGGGCCACAAATTCTGCCTGCCGTGCACGGCGGAAGGGAATTCCTCGCTGGTGTTTCGCGCCTATCGTTTCGGCGACCCGTTTCATCTGGGCAAAAAAGGGATTCCTGAGCCTGTGCCCAGCTCGCCCATCGTTTATCCTGATATGATGCTGGTGCCGCTTGTCGGCTTTGATCGCAGCGGCCATCGCTTGGGGCAGGGGGGCGGTTATTATGACCGCACGCTGAAACAGCATCGCGCCTATAAAAAGGTTATTGCGGTCGGTCTGGCCTTTGCCACGCAGGAGGAACCCAAGCTGCCCTTTGGCGAAAACGATGCGCCGCTGGATGCCGTAGTGACGGAAAAAGAAGTCCTGAAATTCTCCCCTTCTTGCGAATGAATCGTGCGGCGCTTTGTTGCGGCATCGATTCAAAAGGACCGAGGGAAGATCGTTTCGCTCCACGAAGAAAGAGAGTCGAAACGGCAACACATCTGACAAATGGTTAGCAAACCGTTAACGAAGCATTGCTCCGCGAATCGCATCCTTTTACCCTGATCCTGTTGATTCGTTTTTGTCAGGGTGCGCTGGTTCATGAGCCTAAAACCGCTTCTAATCCTGTTTATATCCAGCGGCAACGCGGCGCGGAGCTTGATCGCCGAGACGCTTTTGAACGCCAAGGGAAGCGGCGCGTATCGCGCCCGTAGCGCCGGCACGGCACCCCTTGATGCCATTGACCCCGATACAAAAACGCTCTTGGCTGACGCTGGCTATGACGTTCACAAACTCCATCCCAAAAAATGGCAGGACTTCCATGCGGCGGCGCATCTGGTTCCCGTTGATATGATCGTGACGCTGTCGCCAGAGGCGCGTGATTTGATCCCGCTAGACTGGGTGGGGGATCCTGTACGGGCGCACTGGGTCGTGGATGATCCCCTCGGCTGTGACCGCGTCGAGATAAGGGAATGGAAGCTCCGCAAATGCTTCTCCACACTGGATGCGCGGATTAATACCTTGGTTCGATGCCGCCCAGCGGCTTCGCAGAGCGAATGGTTGCTGCGTTTAAAAGAAATCGGCATGGTCGTCTAAAAGCCCGCGCTGGCCGGGCAGAAAAATAAACATAAAAATATAGGGTTATAGGACGGCGCGGGTTTTGGCGTCTCTGCCGGTATGAAATTAATAAGTTGTCAACTTTCTCTACCCAGAAGATGGCTTTTTTGCTATAGTGTGAATAAATGGTTAACAAGACGGAAAAGTAAAGCTCTTATACATCCAGAAATTAACATTGCCGTACTAAGATTATAGGAAGGATTACCTCGCATGTCCCCACGTGATGCTTTAAAACGCATGACCTTGACTTTCGCACAGCCACAACGGGCTGAGCCGAAGGAGGGGGCTGTTCGCCATAAGGAAGCGTCTAGCCGCTATTATGACGCGCAGTCGCGGCTGGCTGCCATTATGGCCGAGGTGTCTGCGACCCCGATTGAGGACTTTTTCCCGCAAACCCGCACTCGCCAGCAAAAGAATCCGGCATCGGCTTTGCGCTGGTTTGTCGTGACGGACGCGCTGGCGTTCGTGGTTAGTTTTGCTGTGGCGTGGATTCTGGCCTCGCTGACGAACGAATTCCTTCTGGATCGCGGCTTTCCGTTCGTCGGATCTGTTGAGGCCACGCGTCTAGCCCAGTATTGCGTTGTCGCTCTGGGGGCTCTGGTTTGGTTCTGGCACACAGGACATTATCGCCAACGCATGCCCTTTTGGATGGAAACACAAAAAATCTTGGGTGCCATGGGGCTGGCGATGGTTGTCGACGGGTTTCTGCAATTTGCATCGAAACAGGATTTCTCGCGTTTATGGCTAATGTCAGGGTGGCTTTTTGCCGGACTGACCATCATTTCTCTGCGCTTTATGGCGCGCCGATTCATGCGCCGGAACGGAACATGGTCTGTCCGCACGTTGCTGGTCGGCAGCGGCGTGATGGCCGATGATGCCCGCGCTGCGCTGCGCTCGGAGCCCGGACTTGGGTACGACGTGGTGATGCAGATCGAAAACCTTCCGCTCTTGCTGCAGCAGGTGGATCAATCGTGGGAGCGTCTGTGTGCCCGTTTCGATGCCGACTATGTTGTGATTGCGCTGGATGGCGTGGCCTTGGCCGCGGCGGATGAGGCGATCGCGCAATTGTCGCGCTCGGGCGTGCCTTTTTCGGTTTCCCCACCGTTGCGTCATTTGCCTGTCTTGGGTATGGCACCGCAATATTTCTTCAATCATGACGTGATGATGCTGACGCCGGTCAACAATCTGGAGCAGCCTTTGCCTCGCTTTATCAAGCGTACGCTGGATGTGATCGGCTCCGGCTTGGCGCTGATTGTGGCTTCGCCCGTTTTTCTGGTTCTGACGTTTCTGGTCAGAAAAGACGGCGGCACCGCGTTTTTCGGGCATGGCCGCATCGGTCTGAACGGCAAACCCTTTAAATGCCTCAAGTTCCGCTCCATGGTTCTGGATGCCGATGAGGCATTGGACAACTTGCTGCGCAAGGATGAAGAGGCGCGCAAAGAATGGGCGCTAACTCAAAAATTGCGTAACGATCCACGCGTCACCCGCATCGGCGACCTTATGCGTCGCTGGAGCCTTGACGAGCTGCCCCAGTTGATCAACGTGTTTAAAGGCGAGATGAGCCTTGTCGGCCCGCGCCCCATTGTTTTCGCGGAAACGCTGCGCTATCGTGAAGACATCACGCACTATTATCGGGTGCGTCCCGGTCTGACGGGGCTTTGGCAGGTCAGTGGCCGTAGCGATGTAACCTTCACGCGCCGCGTCCAAATGGACAGCTGGTACGTTCGCAACTGGTCGCTGTGGCATGACATCGCGATTATCTGCAAAACGTTCCCCGTTGTCCTCCGTAAAACAGGCGCCTATTAACACACGATTGTTTTATTATGGTTTCCTGTAGCGTTCTGACTTCCGAAAAGGATGTGGATGATCTTGCAGACGCATGGCGCGCCTTGCAAGCGCGTGTGGGGAAGGTTCCGTTTACAGACTATGATTGGGCAATGACGTGGTGGCGCGTGATCGGAAAGCCGTCCGGCGCGTTGCTCAAGGTTGTGGTATGCTATGATAAAGGTCAGCTTGTCGGCGTCTTGCCTCTGACCGTAAGGTGCAATCACCATTTTTGCATTTTGCACCTTTTGGGCCATGATGTTTATTATTACCGTTCATTCCTGATCGATAACCCCCGTTATGTCGAGGCGCTTTGGTGCACGGCGTTGACCCAAATCGATTACGATTTTGCGAACATCAAAAATATTCACGACGAAACACCTGAACGGGCGTTCTTTGAAAAAAACACGATCTGCTTGCAGCGCGCCAGCATTTATTACCGTCCTCTGACGGAAAAAAGCCGCGACGAGGTTATCGCGCATTACCCCAAAAACTTCCGTCGTAAAATCAAAAAGGTTCAGCAGATTATTCAGGCCGATCCAACGCTGTCGCTTCGGGTCACGCAAGGCGACGAGGATACCGTGCGGGTCATCGACTTTTTGGTGCGTCGTAAACAGGCGTGGGTCAAACAAAATTGCAAGCGCGGCTTCTTCCTTGGTGAAAACACGCTAACGTTCTATCAGGAAATGGCGCGGCTGGCGGCAGCGCAAGGGCGCTTGTTGCTCCATTGGATCGAAGAGGAAGGGCTTCCCATTGCTGCCGATCTGGCGTTCACGTATGGCGGTGTCGTTTATTCCCATAT
>DNGD01000102.1 GCA_003486725.1 Rhodospirillaceae bacterium | reverse complement strand
GGCGGCCGCACCGTCGGCGCCGGCGTCGTCACCAAAGTCGTAAAGTAGTGCTATAAGAGGATCGCCGCCGGCACCAATCCGGCGGCGATGGTCTGCAGGAGTGTAGCTCAGTTGGTAGAGCATCGGTCTCCAAAACCGAGGGTCGTGGGTTCGAGTCCCTCCGCTCCTGCCATTTTTTGAAGATTGGCGATCATGACGACGAAGAATCCTGTCGAATTCGCCCGCGAAGTCCGGGCCGAGGTGGCCCGGGTCACGTGGCCGACGCGTCGTGAGACCATGATCACCACCAGCATGGTCTTCATCTTCGTCGTCATCGCGGCGTTGTTCTTTCTGGTCGCCGACAAGATCATTGGCTTCGTCGTGAAGCTTCTTCTCGGAGTTTCCTGACATGGCTCATCGCTGGTACGTCGTTCACGCCTACTCGGGCTTCGAGAACAAGGTTGCCCAGTCGATCCGTGAGCAGGCAGGGAAGAAGGGTCTGGACGACGAAATCACCGAGGTCATCGTTCCGACCGAGGAGGTCGTGGAAGTCCGTCGCGGCAGCAAGGTCAATACCGAGCGCAAGTTCTTCCCGGGCTATGTGCTGGTGAAGATGGACCTCACCGACGAGGCGTTCCACCTCATCAAGAACACCCCCAAGGTCACCGGCTTCCTCGGCGCCGACAACAAGCCCATGCCGATCTCGGAGAACGAGGCGATGCGCATCCTGCAGCAGGTGCAGGAAGGCATCGAGCGCCCCAAGCCCTCGATCACCTTCGAGGTGGGCGAGACCGTGAAGGTGGCGGACGGCCCGTTCGCCTCGTTCAACGGCATCGTCGAGGAGGTGGACGACAGCCGTTCGCGCCTCAAGGTGGCGGTGTCGATCTTTGGCCGCGCTACGCCTGTGGAGCTGGAATTCACGCAGGTTGAAAAGATTTAAATTAAGTCTCTCATCGGCTGATTGGTTGGATAAGGCGGGCAGTGCAAAACACTCCCGCCTTATTTCTGATTGATTCATTGCCTACGTTTTTTTTCATGACGATTCATCACGCATGGCTCAGCGTCCGAAAGGGCGCACTCTCCGCATTCGTGGATCCCTTTCGCGATAAGAGTAGATCCACCATCTTGCTGGCAGGCGCTCTTGGCAGTTTTGCCTATGGCGCGCAATCTTTCGTCCTGAACTTTCAGCTGGGGGGCATGAGTCTTGAAACCAGTTTAGTTTTTCAAATTATGCGGTTCAGTTTGCTTTCTTTGATCGGGATTCCGCTTTCATTTTGGATTATGTCAAAGGAAAATGCGTTAAGAAATCTCGTGGTTATTCAGTTTCTCGGAACGCTTCTTTTCTTTGTTGATTTTCAATCCGGTATTATCAACGCTGTTGCTTTTGCGGTTACGTCCAGTCCTTTTTGCGCCATTTATAACTATAATTTTGCCCTTAAACAAACAAACACAAACAGAAACAATGAAACGGCGCTTTCACAATATTCTTTAATACTGGCCGGATCTCTGGGGTTGCTGGTTGGCGGGTATCTTTTGGAAATGGGCCACTATGCCATCCCTGTGCTCATCGGATGTTTGGGCGGTGGTGTTGCGACCATCCTGATGTTTACGCCTATTCCGCGAAAGAATTACGCCACGCGCACGCGTATTCGATTGGGATGGAAGAAGCCTAGTAACAGGATAACTTTTTTTGCCAGCGCCAACGCGGTCTTAATTGATAGCTGTCTTCCCATTTGGATGAATGTGATTGGACTTTCTCCCCTCACGGCAAGCATTAATATGGCCGTGCGTCCTTTCTTGGGAATCTTCCTCACGCCCTTGTTTAGCTTTTTGATGAAAAAAGGGCCTTACGAAACGGCGCAGTATATTACTGGGCTATTGGGTATCGGCTGGATGCTCATGATGGCTTCCTATTTTTGGCCTGCATTAATTCTTGTGGGTCTTACCGTTCTTATGGCGGCTGCAAACCTTATGTCACCCTTGGAAATGGCGCGATGGTTCAAGAGGAGGTCTGTTTCCGCCACTATAGCCAGAGAGGCTTTACTGGCGAGTGGACGTGTTCCTGCGTATCTGCTTGGAATCCCTATTATTTTTATGGCGCCCCTCCTGTTCCCCGTTTTTGGTTTTGCCGTGGGCGTATTTTTTGCCTATGGCATTGTTTATAAAAAAGAAAGGTTAATAGATCGGCTGGCCTTTTGGCGATGGTGGGGGAATTAGCATTTTACTTTCCGGCTGGTGCCGGTGTATAACGCGCCTAAGAAAAAGGTGTGGGAGGTCCTCCCCGAAACGTTCCCTTGGGGAGCCGGACCACGCCGATATTATCTTGGGTTGCGACTACTCTGTGACCGCAACAGTTCGGGATAATATTTAAGGGGGATGAAAATCCTTCAGAATACTTGTTGTTATCCGTCCACAGCACGCGTGCTGCGGCGCGGATAATTTTTTGTAACAAATGTCCAAGCCTTCTGGGCTTGGGGGAGAGTAAAATGGCAAAGGAAATAGTCGGCTATATCAAGCTGCAAGTTCCGGCTGGTGCGGCGAACCCGTCACCGCCAATCGGCCCTGCTTTGGGTCAACGCGGTCTGAACATCATGGACTTCTGCAAGCAGTTCAATGCAAAGACACAAGGACTGGAAAAGGGCATGCCCATTCCTGTCGTGATTTCGGCGTTCTCTGATCGTACGTTCACGTTCATCACGAAGAAGCCGCCAAATACGTATTGGATCAAGAAAGCCATCAAGCTGGATAGCGGATCGAAGACTCCGGGTACGGCTGTGGTTGGCTCGATCACGAAGAAACAGATCCTTGAGATCGCGAAAGAGAAGATGGTCGACATGAATGCGAACGACGTGGAAGCGGCGGCGCAGATGTTGATCGGTTCCGCGCGCTCGATGGGCGTTACGGTTGTGGAGGAATAAGCCATGAAACAAGGAAAAAAAATCCGCAAGGTTCTTCCTTCCGTTGATCGCAACAAGATGTACTCGCTTGAGGAAGGCGTAAAGCTCGTCAAGAAGAACGCTGCCGACATGTCGCGCAAGTTCGTCGAGACGCTTGAAATCGCCATCAACCTCGGCATCGACACCAAGCAGTCAGACCAAGCCGTTCGCGGCATGGTTCAGCTGCCCCACGGCACGGGCAAGACCGTCCGCGTGGCTGTGTTTGCCAAGGGTGACAAGGCCGATGCCGCTTTGGCAGCCGGTGCTGACGTTGTCGGCGCTGATGATCTGGCCGAGAAAATCCTCGCCGGATTTTCTGCCTTTGATCGCGTCATCGCAACGCCTGATATGATGGCTGTTGTCGGTAAGCTGGGTAAGGTTCTGGGTCCCCGTGGTCTTATGCCGAACCCGAAGCTTGGCACGGTTACGCCGAACGTTGCTGACGCCGTCAAGTCGGCCAAGGCAGGCTCGATTGAATTCCGCGCTGAAAAGGGCGGCATCATTCATGCCGGTATTGGCAAGATCAGCTTCACGGAAGAGCAGTTGCTCGGTAATGCCCGCGCTCTTATCAGCGCGATCACAAAGGCGCGTCCCGCCGGCGTGAAGGGTACTTACATCAACCGCGTGGCGTTGTCCTCGACCATGGGCCCTGGCCTGAAGGTCGATCTGTCATCGCTGAGCGAACAGGCTTAATCGCCCGTTCGTCAATGTGAGATTGCTAACAAAACCCCTGCTTATGGCAACATAAGCGGGGGTTTTTGTTGGTGTTAACCATAGGAGATTCTATTACTTTCACTTCGTGGATGGTACAATGCCACTTCGTTAAAAAAGCAAAAGCTGGAGAAGAGTATGAATATTTTTGATAACGCGAATTTTCTAAAAAAGTTTTACCTCGAACCCGGTCTGGTTCCTCCCTTTGTCGTACAGGATTGGATCGGCAAGTGTGAAGATGGTTTGAAGGAAGGAGTCGAGAGAGACTTCATCCGAATTCGCGATGAGTTGTTCTTGGACAAGAGGCCTTGTTCAAACGGCGATAAAAAGCTTTATACCGCAACCGCTGGCGGGCCATGTTCCGGCAAGTCTACTGAGCTGGATTATGAAATATATGAAGGGAATGATCCCCGCTACCAGAATTCGTTGATTGCCGATCCTGATCGGTATGTCATGGAGTATATGTTTACCTATCGCAATCTATTGCGTGCATATGATAAGGCGCGTTTAGGTGTTGCCGATGCATCAAAGCAGGCTTACGACCGCACCCGTCCGGGTTCCAACATTATTGTTAATCTGCTTTTAAACAAAGCCTTTAATGGTGGGTACAACATCGTTCACGGCACGACCATGACGAACGATGCTGTTGATAGCATGCTCGAAAAACTGGGAAACAAGGGTTACGAGCGCCGTTTGTTGCTTTGCTATGCCGATGATGAAACCCGCGTTCAGGCAGGCGAGAAGCGCATCACTTCCGAATGCCATTATCAAGTCGATCCGTCTGACTTTGTCACAAAGGGTGGGGCTTATCCGCAGAAGCATGGCGTATATTTTAATCGAGGCGATGATATTCGATTGATGTGGAAGAATGCCGTCAATGAAAGGGCCGTTAAAGCGGCTCAATATGTTGGGGGCTTAATCATTGTTCATGATGAAGAAGCTTACGCCGCCTATATCAGAAAATATGAGGCTGATCGTAAGAAACTTGGATCTGCGGGTACAACAATTCCTTCATTTAGCGATGTTGAACAAGTGTATGTAAATCGTTTTAAGCCTTCGGCGTTAAGAATGTAATTGAAGCGCTAACAAAAATGCCCCGCTGGTTTTGGCCAGCGGGGTTTTTGTTGCTCATCAAACAGCATAGAAAAAACCAAACGGGATGCCCGTTTTCATGAGCATGACGGGGAGGGCGTTTAACTTCTGCTCTCACTCATTATTCCGGCTCCTCCAACCGTCTTCCCGCACGAAGTGATTGGCGCAAGCCAATCACGAAGATGCGGGATCCCGAGATCGTTACAGAGCGTCACTCACAGCAATCACCTCTCGTCATCCCGCCGAAGGGCGGGATCCATGCGATTTGAGGATAAGTGAAGGGCTCGCCGTTCTATATGGATAGTGTGTCTGGATCCCGCATCGGCGCACCGCACGTCGTGCGGTGCTTGTGCGGGAAGACGAAAAGGGAAAGTGCGGGAAGACGAGAAAGAGAGTGCTGCTCTCTGAACCCTTATACCTAACCTCTACTCCCTCTCAACCCATTCGTCTTTCCAGAGAAGGCCGAAGGTTTGGAGAATCTCGATCTCGCGTATCGTAAGATAGCTCTGTTTGGTGCGCCGGATTTTGGCGGCGTAATCGGGCTGTTTGGCGAAGCGTGCGGCGCGTAATTCTTTCTCATACAGCTCTTTGCACATCCACTTTGCACGTTTATCGATCATCGCACTGGCAGAAGTGTCGTCGGGCACGATCGCATAGACGAACTTGCAGCCGATCGCTTTTGCGGCTTTATCCATTTTCTTGAGGGTAAGGGTGCCGTCGCGCTCACTCTTTTCCAAAGTACTGATGTTCGGCTGTTTCGTTTTCAGGCGGGCGGCGAGTTGCGCCTCCGTCATGCCGAGCATGAGGCGCACTTTTTTCAGCCATCCTTCATCGGGGCGCGGCTTGCCGGAGAAACTGCGGATGGCCGTCGTCTCTTTATCAAAGGCGGCGGCGCTCTCTTTTGCGTGGAAATCTGCGGAGTGCTTGCTCATAAAAAGAACGTACTCTTTTTATGGCCTAAAAACAAGGTTAATATATCGGATACTCATATATTAAACTCAATTTAATATATGAGTATCCGATATATTAAATCACGTTTAATATATGGGTTTACCATATATCCCAAAACGCACTTTTTTGAGTCCAAAACGCACTTTTTGGGGTCACAAAACGCGCCTTTTTACCCCTTCAACCGCGCGATGGTGGAGGAGGTGCTATGGCCCTCGACAACGTCGGCGAGGATCACGCGGCCACCCCAGCTTTTGACTTCGTCGGCACCGACAACCTGATCCATCGTATAGTTGCCGCCCTTGACGAGCGTGTCGGGGCGAATGGTTTTGATCAACTCCATCGGCGTGTCATCGCCGAAGATCACAATGCCATCGACATTCGCCAGCGCGGCGAGAACGGCGGCGCGCGCGTTTTCATTTTGAATGGGACGGTCTTCGCCTTTTTGACGCTTCACCGATGTATCGCTGTTCAACCCGATAATCAGTTTATCGCACGCCGCGCGTGATTGATTGATGGATGACAAATGCCCCGGATGCAGCAAATCGAACACGCCGTTCGTGAAGCCGATCTTGAATCCCTGCTTGCGCCAACGCTCCGCCGCGTCACCCACTTCGGCCAGAGACATAATCTTGTCTTCGTCCATGCGTGATTGTTCGTGCAGCAATTCTTTTTCCATCTCTTGCAAAGAAATGGCGGCGGTGCCGATCTTGCTGACGACGATCGAGCCCGCAATGTTGGACAAAGCAGCGCTGTCTTCCAGCGAGATTCCGCCCGCAATTGCAAGCGCCAACGTCGCCACGACGGTATCGCCCGCACCGGAGACATCGAAAACTTCTTTGCTGGTGGTATGAAAATGTTTGGCGGGTTTATCGCGCATCACAAGGCAAACGCCATCGCCGCCCAGCTTGGCGAGGATGCCATCCAGATCATGATCGATAATCAATTTGCGTGCGGCGGCTTCGGCTTCCTCGACGGTCTTGACGGGAAGGCCGGTCGCTTCTGTCAGTTCCTTGCGGTTGGGTGTCAGCATGAAGGCGTTTTTATAACGGCTGAAATCGCGCCCTTTTGGATCGATCAAGACAGGCTTGTTTTGTTCGCGGCACAGCGTGATGACTTCGCGCACAACCCGATCCGTTAGAACACCTTTGGCATAATCAGAGAGGATGACAATCTGGCAGCCTTCAAGCGCATTGCGCACGCGCATCAAAACCTGATCTTCAATCTGCGTTGAAATTGGCAGATTGCTCTCCTGATCGGCGCGCAGCAGCTGTTGCGATCCGCCGATATAGCGCGTTTTTATGGTCGTCGGGCGCGAATTATCGGTGAGCAGATAGGACGACACCTGATTCATGGAGGCGACCAGTTCAGCGAGATCATAGCCCGCCTGATCATGGCCGATCACACCGACCATATCGGTGCAGCCGCCCAATGTGGAGAGATTGCGCACAACGTTGCCGCTGCCGCCCATCGTGGTGGTTTCGCGCAGCACGCGAATAACGGGAATAGGGGCCTCAGGCGAAATACGCTCAACCGCGCCATAGACAAAGCGATCCAGCATCACGTCCCCGATGCACAAAACGCGATGGCCTTTAAGTTTCTCAAGCTGACTGTGAAGATGGGCATACATAGGGGGTTCCTTGGTTGCGTGTCATTTTTATTTACTACTGTCATTCCCGCGTAAGCGGGAATCCAGCGCCGAGCGTCTGCGAGGCATAAGACTCAAATGCGCCACAGACGTGGCGCAGCTGGATCCCCGCTNNGAACTGTTGCGTTAGATATACGGATCTTCTTTTTCCAGATAGTTTTGGACGTAAAGACGGATGCCTTCTTCAAGTTGCGTGAACGGCTTGTCATAGCCAGCGGCGCGCAGCTTGGTCATGTCGGCCTCGGTGAAGTATTGGTACTTGCCGCGCAGTTCTTCGGGCATATCGCGGTAGGTGATTTTCGGTTCGCAGCCGGCAGCCCTGTAAACGGCGGCGGCCATATCGGCAAAGCTCCGCGCCTTGCCCGATCCCATATTGAACAGGCCGTTGACGTTGGGATGG
>DNGD01000184.1 GCA_003486725.1 Rhodospirillaceae bacterium | reverse complement strand
CCGTTTTGGCGCTGCCCGGTGATGTGATCCCTGTAAGTGGCGAGGCGTTGAAGCCCGGCAAAATCCGCGGGCAGGAATCGCAAGGCATGATGTGCTCCGGCGCTGAATTGAAGCTGGACACGGACTCTGCCGGCATTATGGAACTGCCGGAGGATGCGCCTGTCGGCGCGCGTTTCATCGATGTGATCGATGTGGCTGATCCCGTGATCGAGATTAATTTGACGCCCAACCGCGCGGATTGCGCGGGCGTGCGCGGCATCGCGCGCGATCTGGCCGCCGCCGGTATGGGGACGCTGAAAGACCAGAAGATCGACGCGCCCAAAGGAACCGGATCCAACTGCGTCGGGGTGAACCTTAATTTCCCCGTGGATCAAAAGCATCATTGTCCGCTGTTCGTCGCGCGCACATTGCGCGGCATCAAGAACGGCCACTCGCCCGCATGGATGCAAGCGCGTCTTCGCGCGATTGGCTTGCGTCCGATTTCGGCGCTGGTTGATATCACGAATTATATCACTTTCGATTGCGGGCGGCCTTTGCACGTGTTCGATTGTGCGAAGCTTAAGGGTGATTTGTGGGTGGCGCCTGCCGTGGGCGGTGAGACGTTCAAGGCGCTGAACGATAAGGAATACACGCTTGAAGCCGGCATGACCGCGATTGGCGATGCGACGGGCTTTTTGTCTTTGGCCGGTATTGTCGGCGGCGAGACATCGGGCTGCGATGACACGACCACCGATGTGATGATCGAGTCTGCGTACTTTAATCCGTCGCGTACGGCAAAGACGGGTCGTGCGTTGGGCGTGACGTCCGATGCGCGTTATCGCTTCGAGCGCGGCGTAGATCCCGACTTCGTCATCGCTGGCGCGGATCTGGCCACGCAGATGATCCTTGAGATTTGCGGCACAGAACAAACCATCGTCAGCGAGCGGTTGGTCGTCGGCGATGTGCCAACCGTGACGCACACGGTGCCTTATGATCCCGCCAAGATGCTGAAGTTTATCGGCGTCGATGTAGGCGCAGAGGAGCAGGAGCAAATCCTGACGGCGCTTGGTTTCTCCATTGAAAAGATGGAAAGCAGTTGGCTCATCACGCCACCCAGCTGGCGCGGCGACATCGAAGGTTCCGCGGACATCACCGAGGAAATTATTCGCATCAAGGGCTTTGAGCACATCCCCGCAACCTCCATGCCGCGTGAGGATGTGATCACCAAGGGCGCTTTGGATCTGATCGATCGCCGCGCCGCTGTTGCCAAACGCGCCTTTGCCACGCGCGGGTTGATGGAAGCCGTGACATGGTCGTTTATGTCGTCGTCTATCGCGACTGCGTTCGGCGAGGTCAAGGATGAACTGCGCCTTGTCAACCCGATCAGCGCGGATCTGGATGTGATGCGCTCGTCTATCGTTGGTAATCTTGTTTGTGCAGCGAAGCGCAACGCGGATCGCGGTTATAGCGATGTGGCGTTGTTTGAAGTCGGCCCAACCTATCAAAACCAGACGCCGGAGGGGCAGGTTCTTGTGGCCACGGCTTTGCGCGCGGGACAAACGCCGCGCCATTGGGCGGACAAGGTGCGTAATGTCGATGCGTATGATGCCAAGACCGATGCGCTGGCGGCATTGGCGGCGGCTGGTGCGCCTATGGCGTCTCTTCAGGTCGAGGCGAAAGCGTCCAGCTGGTATCATCCGGGACGAAGTGGTTCGCTTCGTTTGGGGCCTGTGTTGCTGGGCTATTTCGGTGAATTGCATCCCGCGATTTTGGCGGCGTGCGATGCCGATGGCCCGATGGTCGCGTGCGAATTGTTCTTGGCCAACATTCCCGCGCCGCGCAGCGCCAGCACAGCAAGGCCACTTTTGAAGATGGAAAGCTTGCAGCCTGTGTCGCGCGATTTCGCTTTTGTGATGGACGAAGCGGTCACGGCGGACAAGCTGATGGCGGCCATCAAGAAGGTGGACAAGGCGTTGATCCGCGAGGTTACGATCTTTGATGTGTATCAGGGCAAAGGCATCGAGGCGGGCAAGAAGTCGCTCGCTTTGTCGGTGACATTGCAGCCAACCGATCACACGTTGACTGACGCCGAGCTGGAAGGCCTACACGTCAGCATCAGAGCCGCTGTTGAAAAAGCCACTGGCGGCGTCTTAAGGGAGTGAATTAAAAAGGCCTTTCATTATTGAAAGGCCTTTTTCTTTCCCAACAAAAAGACAAATATATCAAACTATATTTTTAAGGTCTTTTGCGGAAGCGAAAGACGGCGTATTCTCTGTGCGTAGAAGTGTTTCCCTGAAAATAGTCCGAAGAATAGTCTCCTTTGTTTCTCATCACGCGAACAATGTACGGGAGGATCTATGTCTACTGGTGCTCTTCCAACGCTCGAAAAAAACATTACCCCCACGCAGCTGGAGCTTTCCGATGTGGAAGAAGAGCTTACCGCGCGAAAATCCAAGGGGACGGTCACACCACTCTCGGTGTATCAAGGCGTATTAAGCGCAGAGGTTGTCGAGGCTTATGCTGAACATGGCATCATGACGCGTGAAGATCTGGTTGAGGCTATGACCCAAAAGGGCATGCGGAAATCGACAGCTAAGGTTTACATTTCACAATACCTGCACGGCACAAAAGTAAGTGCCCATTGTAAAAGTATTTTAAATTCCATTTTAGAAAGCATAGAGGCGCTGCCGCCTGATCAGGATTTTTCGGAGCAGGACGAAGAACAAAACAAATGGCCCCAAAATGAAAATGATCTGGAGATGCCGTGTCTTAAAGCGGGAGCGGAAAGGAGCAAACATTCAAGCGACGCAAAAGCGCCGATGGATTATTTTTTACGTGAGATATCAGCCTTTTCTCTTCTTACAAGGGAAGAGGAGAAGTCGCTCATGCTGGCGATGGCCGCAGAGCAGAAGGAGATGATGAGGGCGGTCACACGAATCCCCCCGTTACTTGGGAGGCTTGCGCATCGATATGACCGCGTGGCGACAGGGAAGGCACGGGTCAGTATGTTGACGGTGCGGTTTACCAAACGCGCCAACGCCTTTCACGGGAGTGACGAAGATCGGCAAATGATCAAGGATAATGCAGGCGCAATAGCCGTCCTTTGCCGTGAGTTACGTAAGGCACAATGCCGGCAAGAAGATGCTGTTGCCCAAAGCCTGCCGGAGGCAAAGCAATTGGTATTGGATGTTGAGCAAAAACGGACAGACGTCGTTGATAAGATGATCTGTTTCTGTTTTAGCAAAATGTTTTGGGACAAGTTTTTGCCCTCTCAACTACCTTCAACGGGTAGCAAAGCGGCTGATCTGGATGCGCAGGGTCACCTTTTTGAGGCCCACTGGCATCGTCAAGAGGCGAAAGAGATTCATGATCGATTTGTCGTGAAAAACCAGCGTTTGGTGGTTTCTGTTGCCAAGAAATTTATCGGCAATGGGCTTGATTTTGCTGATTTGGTACAGGAAGGAACGATTGGTCTTTCAAGGGCTGTGCAGAAGTATGACGTTATGCAAGGAAACAAGTTTTCGACCTATGCCACCTGGTGGATTCGCCAAGCGATAGACAGAGCGTGTATCGACACGGGCAAAACGGTCCGTATCCCCGTTCATTATGTAGTCGTTATCGATAAGCTCCTTGTTTTTTCTCATAAGTTTTTTGACAAAAATAATCGATATCCGACAGAGCAAGAAATAGCGGATGGGACGGGGCGAGATGTTGAAGAGGTTAAGGAAGCGCTATCTCGCCCGCACAACGGCATCAGTTTGGATGCCCCTGTTGGCGAAGACGGGGAGAATACGATCGGAGATTTCTTTGAAGCGCCTGAGTCCATGGGCCCAGAAGAAATCATTTTGCGAAAGCTGATGAAGGAGGACATCGACAGTGTCCTGTCTCATCTTTCACCGCGAGAAAAAGCCGTGCTCCAAATGCGCTATCCTGACGACATGACACTGACGGAGGTAGGAAAGGTGTTCAAGGTCACGCGCGAAAGGATACGACAAATTCAAAAGAACGCTGAGGGCCGTCTCAAGTTCTGGTTGAAATCCGAATCCAAAAGGTCCGCGAAGTTAGAGGCTTATCGCTTGTAGGGTTACCGCGCAAAAGACAGCCAGCGATACGGTAATTTTGTCACCCTATTTCCAATTGCAAGGCGTTGGTGAGATAGGCCGTTTTGTTTCGAGCTTCACGATAGTTTTCAAGGTGGAGGAAGGCTCCGTGTTGGAACCCCTCTCGATTAAATCTAAAGTCTAAAAAGCCAGGGTCCCCATTTCTGTGCGTTCTGATCTGATAGGCGCCCGTTTTTTTTACCAGATTGTAAGCGTGTGCCTGCATGCCCTCCAATGTTGTCGGATATTCTTTCGTGACCTTTTGGGGGTTAGACATGGAAAGAGACCTGTATTTGGTTGGTTAGAATGTTACGAATCTGCGGTAAAGTTTAATCAAAAAAATCCTGATGAAAAGTGTTTAAACACGATTCTTCCAAAAAATATTGGGTAGTGTGTAAAATCTGCCATGTATGATGGCGCGTTAGGGTTAAAGGGCTTGCTTACCGTGCGAAGGACAGGCGGCGGTAGGAGAGGGCTTCGGCGATATGGATTTTGGTGACGGCGTCTTGCCCCGCCATATCGGCGAGGGTTCGCGCGACGCGCAAGATGCGGTGATAGCCGCGTGCGGAGAGTTTCAGTTGCTCGGTGGCTTGCATCAAAAGCGCGCGACCCGCTTGATCGGGTGCCGCGATTTTTTCCAAGAGTTCTCCATCGGCTTCCGCGTTGGTGCGGATGGGGTGAACACCTTGACGCATCAGGGCCGTAAAGCGGGCGGTTTGAACCGCACGGGCTGCCGCGACGCGGGCGGCGACTTCGGCGGTTCCTTCTGCGGCGGGGGGCAGCGATAGATCGGCGGGGCTC
>DNGD01000206.1 GCA_003486725.1 Rhodospirillaceae bacterium | reverse complement strand
ACAAGGCTTCCGCGCCTTTCTGCCCATGTAAATGCGCATGTATGTCTTTGAACATTTTAGCGATGGCATCTACGCCGTCCAAAATCAAATGATCCGCTTCTCGCAGTGCAACACCACGCTGGCCGATAAACTCGAGCCTCTCGCCCAGATGAGAAAGCAGCGCGTTTTCCGTTTTTTGCTGTAAATTGGTCGTGGCGCCTAATTCAAATTGGCGAATGGATGTGACGGCCACGCCGGATCTCTTCGCAAGCTCATCTTGGGAGATGTTGAGAAGCGCACGAGCGGCGCGAAGTTGGTCGGGGGTGAGTGCCATGTTATGTATTCCATATTGCAGATGCGTAAAGTCTGGCTTATTCATACTAAATGTCAAGTTTTTTCTTGATTTTCAGATTATTTTCTGGCATCCTGTGACCCATGCTTGTTGATATTTGGTAGCGGTCAAACATATCTGAGAAACATTTATGAGCAATTCCAGCGCAATAGTTTACCTCGTCTTCGAAGAGATGGCAGAGGAAGAAAGCCTTTTTCTTGGCGCTCGGCAAGCCCTGATTGCGGGACAGAGAATTTCAATAGATGAACGGCAGACAAAGATCCTTGAGGGGATCGTTTATTCGCGCGCCGACATGCTTGGTTGCAGCCCGGACCAAGTGCGCATGACGTTCGAATGCTATTTCCAGATTGATGGGTTGAGAGAGTTGCCGCTTCGCCTGTTTGACGATGCGGTTCAATATTTGACGCATTTCGTGGGAATGAATTGATCCGCGTTAGTCGACGACGCAGGTGAGCATATCGTCCACTTTTTCCTTGATTTGAGCCTTTTTTGGGGCGTTTTCCATCTTCCTGCATCTCTTATAGGTTTTGCAAACAACCTTGGAAAGAATCTCCGGATCGACGGCAATCCCTTCGCAGCGCTTCAGCGCGTAGGTCAGAACTTCTCGCAGGAGAGCTTCATCCAAATCGGCATCCACAGCTTCAACGGCCTCGACGTCATCGATCAAGGCGGATGCTCTGACGCCATAAGTTTTTGCCAATTTTTCCAGCCAAGAGAGGCTTATGTTGCGCGTTCCCTTCTCAAAACGCTGAATCGTCTGAGCCGTGACCTTGTGCGTTTTGGCGACTTCCTCTTGGGTAAGCCCCGCCTGTTCTCGTATAATTTTCAATCTGTTCATGTCCGTCTCCCTATCCAATTCGGATTAGGCATCCTATCCAATTTGGATGTGGAAAGCAATTAATTTCGTAAACCTATCCGAATAGGCCATATTAATCTTGATTGCCTCGGCCAAATAGGATAGGTCTTGGTTATGAAATTAGCCAATTACCTCGAAGCGAACAACATCTCCCACGCTGAGTTTGCGCGGATGCTCGGCATGACCAGCACCAGCGCAGCCTTGAATATCTCAAGGTATGCCAGAGGGTTACGCCGTCCTCGTCCTGCCATTGCCGCTAAAATCGTCGCCATCACCAAGGGGCGCGTGAAGCACAAGGATCTCTATGACGTGGAGATTTGCGAATGACCCTGTTTGTCGGCATCGATCCGGGCCTGTCCGGCGCTTTGGCTTTCCTCTCCGGCGAAGAGCTGGACGTTTTGGCTATGCCGACCCTGACAATCACGAAGGCCAAGGGCACGCGCCGCGTCCTCGACCTGACAGCACTTGCCAACATCATAGACAACAAAACGAAAAATGCCGCCAAGGTCAGTGTGTTCATCGAGCGCGTCGCGTCCATGCCGAAACAAGGCGTGGCCAGCATGTTTTCGTTCGGCGAGTCCTACGGCGCGATTAAAGGGATCGTGGCCGCCAACTTTCTGCCGATGACGCTCGTCACGCCTGTGACATGGAAAGCCAAACTCAAAGTCTCCCGCAACAAGGACGATGCTCGTTATCGCGCCAGCCAACTGATGCCGCGCTTCGCGCATCTGTGGCCGCGCCGCAAGGACGACGGCATGGCCGAGGCTGCGCTCATCGCCTTTTACGGACAAAATTATGGAGGCGTTCAATGAACATTCGCAATTTCAATCCCGCCGCGCTCGATGAGATGGACATCGCCGCTATCGCAACGTTGGCAACACCGGAGTTGGCGGAGTTGATCGATTTGATCGACAAGGACGCGACACTTCTCAAACTGCGCAAAGACAAACTCGCCTGCGCCCTCAATCGCAAGTACGGCGATGCCGCGCAAAAGGCGCGTATTAATGCCGGAAAAGATACGGGCGTCGTTCACATTGACGATGCGGATTTCGATGTCGCTGCCGAGGTCGGGAAAACCGTCAAATGGGATCAAGAGAAACTCATCGCCGTGTTGAACGCGCTGCCGACAGAAACAGCGAAACATTACGCCAAGGCCGAGTTCAAGGTGGACGAGCGCAAATACGCCGCCGCCCCTCCCGACATTCAGAAAATCCTCGCCCCCGCGCGCGCCGTCGTGCCGAGCCGAGCGACCTACACCCTCAAACGCAAAGCAAAGGAGTGACATGACTTTTCAGATCATCACCGCCGATCAGAGGCTGGCCGAAAAGCGCGGCATCAAGGGCTGCATTTTCGGGCGCTGGAAAATCGGCAAGACCAGCTTGCTCTGGACGCTCGATGCGCCCAGCACGTTGTTCATCGACCTTGAAGCGGGCGATCTTGCCGTCGAAGGCTGGGCTGGCGATACGATCCGCCCGCGCACATGGCAGGAGTGCCGCGACTTTGCGGCCTTTATCGGAGGCCCCAATCCGGCGCTACGCGACAACCAGCCCTACAGCCAAGCGCATTATGATCATGTGTGCAGCCAGTTCGGCGATGCGACCGCACTCGACAAATACGAGACGATCTTTGTCGACAGCATCACCGTCGCGGCGCGACTTTGTTTCCAATGGTGCACAGGTCAGCCAGAAGCCATCAGCGAGAAAACGGGCAAGACCGACACGCGCGGCGCTTACGGCCTTCTAGGCCGCGAGATGATCGGCTGGCTCACGCACCTTCAGCACACGCGCGGCAAGAGCGTCTGGTTCGTCGGGATCCTCGACGAAAAAACCGACGATTTTAACAGGCGCGTCTTCTCGCCGCAGATCGACGGCAGCAAGACAGGTCTTGAGCTGCCCGGCATTGTCGATCAGGTCGTGACCATGACGGAAGTTAAGGCGGACGACGGAACGCTTCACCGCGCCTTCGTTTGCCAGACCCTCAACCCATGGGGCTATCCGGCGGGCGACCGCAGCGGACGTCTCGATATGATCGAGGATCCGCACCTCGGACGCCTGATGGAGAAGATCAGGCAGCCCCTCACAAAGACGGCATCGGAGCGGCTGGAGTTTTGCAGGCCACAGCCGACCGATGCCGAAACCCCCGCAAATGTCGTTCAACAAGCACAGGAGTAGACCTTATGTACCAGACTCAAGGCATGGATTTCAACGACGCCGGACAACAACAGGTCGGCGATCTCATCCCCGCGAACACAATCGCCAAGGTCGTGGCGACCATCCGTCCCGGCAGCTCCGGCCAAGGCGGCTGGCTCACGCGCAGCAACACGAGCGATGTCGAATACCTCAACTGCGAGTTCACGATCCTCGAAGGCTCGTTCGCTAAACGCAAGTTTTGGCAGAACATGACCGTGTCCGGCGGCAAGCTCGATGAACGCGGCCAGTCCAAAGCGTGGGGCATCACCAAGGCGACCTTACGCGCCATGCTTGATAGCGCGTTTGGTCTTGATCCTGATGACGACAGTCCCGCCGCGCGGCAGAAACGCATGACACAGGATTGGGGGGCGTTTAACGGCCTGCAGTTTCTCGCCAAGGTTGGCATCGAGAAAGGCAAGGACAACTACGCCGACAAAAACAAGCTTCTGTTCGTCCTGACACGCAAGAACAAGGAATACGCGGAAATCATGTTCGGGGCGCAAGGCGGCTATGCCCCTCCGGCGCAGCAACCTTTGCCGATGCAGCAGCAAACGCCGCAACAGCAACAGCCTGCGGCGGCGCAAGGAAGTCCCGTGCCCACGTGGGCACGTTAAGTCCTCTCCTTTTCCGTTTTCCTTTATCCGTTTTTGCGAGTGAGCCATGCTGCTGAGGCCACGACAGAAGATCTTTGTCGAAAATTGCGTCGCCGCGCTCAAAGAGCGGCGCAACACGCTCGGCGTCGCCCCGACGGGCGCGGGCAAAACCATCATGCTCTCGGCAGCGACGGGTGAAATCCTGCGCGAGACAAGCGGCAAAGCCGCGATCCTTGCCCACCGCGATGAGCTGACTGCGCAGAACGTCATGAAGTTCGCGCGGATCAATCCTGCCATCAGCACGTCGATCTTTGACGCGAACTGCAAATCATGGCGTGGCCGCGCGACCTTCGCCATGGTTCAGACCTTGGCGCGAAGCGATAACCTTACCATGATGCCGCCGCTTGATCTGCTTGTGATCGACGAAGCACATCACGCCGCAGCAGCGAGTTATCGCCGTATCATCGATGAGGCCAAAGCCAAAAATCCGAACCTGTTACTCTTCGGCCTGACCGCGACACCCAATCGCGGCGATAAGAAAGCCCTGCGCCCCGTGTTCGACAATGTCGGCGATCAGATCAAGCTGGCCGAACTTGTCAAGTCTGGCCATCTCGTGCCGCCACGCACCTTTGTGGTGGATGTCGGTGTTCAAGACGAGCTGCGACAGGTGCGCAAGACCGCGCTCGATTATGACATGGCGGAAGTGGCGCAGATCATGAACCGCCCCATCGTCACCACAGCCGTTATCAAGCATTGGCAGGAAAAGGCGAATGATCGCAAAACGGTCGTGTTCTGCTCCACTGTCGAGCATGCCAAAAGCGTCACGGAGACTTTCCGTCAATCGGGCATCGAGTCCGTTCTCGTTCACGGCGACATGGCGGACAGCGACCGCCGCCTGACGCTTGCCCGCTTTCAACAAGGCAGCGCGCGCGTGATCGTCAACGTGGCGGTCTTGACGGAAGGATGGGATCACCCGCCGACCTCCTGCATCGTGCTGCTGCGTCCCAGCTCGTACAAATCAACGATGATCCAGATGATTGGGCGCGGCCTGCGCACCATCGATCCGAAGGAACACCCGAACGTCATCAAAACTGACTGTATCGTGCTCGACTTCGGCACGTCCACCCTGATGCACGGCAGCTTGGAACAAGACGTCAATCTCGATGGCAAAACCTACGAGGGCGAAGCGCCCACAAAGGAATGCCCTGAATGCGGAGCCACCCTTCCACGCAACGCGCAGGAATGCGCCCTGTGTGGTTTTGTGTTTGAGCAAACCGATGCGGCAAGCGACGGCATTGGCGCAGAGCAGCGTCCTTTGGAAGACTTTGCTCTGACCGAAATCAATCTTCTGAAGCGCAGCAGCTTCCGCTGGATTGATTTGTTCGGCGACGATGCGGCCTTGATGGCGTCCGGCTTTTCAGCGTGGGCCGCCATTTTCTGGCTCAGCGGTTATTGGCATGCGGTCGGCGGGTTCGAGCGCAACGTGCAATTGCTCGGCATGGGCGAGCGTACCGTCATGATGGCCGTCGCCGACGATTTTCTGAACGAGCATGAGACCAGTGAGAGCGCCCACAAGACCCGCCGCTGGATGAACGAGCCTGCGNNCCTGCCGCTGGATGAACGAGCCTGCCAGCGAGAAACAGCTCGCGCTTCTGGGCGAAACCGCGCGTCTTGATTTTGGCATGACCAAATATCGCGCATCGTGCCTGCTTAGTTTCCGTTTCAACAAAGGCCGTGTCCGCCAGCTTGTGGAAAGCGCCGTCGGACAAAGGGAGGTCGCTTGAAATGGTGCGCCATTTGTTACCGCGAACAACGGGGCTTCGGCTTTCTGCCTGCCCTGATCAAACAACCTCAAAAACCCGCGCGGCGTTTCTGCTCGATGCTTTGCCTCGATTTGTACGCGCGTCTGTTCAAGGAGTCCTACGGCATGATTGATATGACGGATTTTGAGCGCGAGTCCATCCATGCTTGCCTTGTGCCACTCGGCGAATGCGTGGCCGAGATCGGGATGGATAAGCCCCTGTCTGCCTATAGCAAGGAACAGGTGCTCACACTGATCGAGGTGATCGTCACGGCCTATCAGGACGCCATGCGCAAGGGCAGTCCGGAGGTGCCGTTTTGAGCATGCTTGATTTCAATCACGGCTCGGATCGCGCCGCGCAGGATCCTCGCGCCATCCCCATCGGCCACCGCATCAACGAATTGATCGATGCCGCCCTAATCGCGGAGCGCGCAACGCAGCCGCGCCGTGAGTATCTAGGTGCGTCCATGCTGGGCGATCCTTGTTCTCGGCGCATCCAGTACGAGTTCGTTGGTGCGCCCAAGGATCCTGACAAGGATTTTAACGGCCAAACATTGCGCATCTTCGCAGCGGGGCATCAGTTTGAGGCTTTGTCCATCAAATGGCTGCGCGGGGCTGGGTTCAATCTGCGCACCGAGAAAGCGGATGGAGGGCAGTTCGGCTTTTCGGTCGCTAAGGGGCGCATCAAGGGCCACATCGATGGCGTCGTTGTCGACGGCCCGTCATGGTTCTTTTATCCCGCGCTGTGGGAACACAAGGCGCTTAAGGACAAAAGCTGGCAGGATCTGGTCAAGCGCGGGCTGGCGATATCGAAGCCGCTCTATGCCGCGCAGGTCGCACTTTATCAGGGCTATATGCCCGATTTGGTGCAAACGCCCGCTTTGTTCACTGCCCTGAACAAAGATACGGAAGAACTTTATCACGAGCTTGTGCCGTTCGATGCCGCCCTCGCGCAAAGCACGAGCGACAAGGCTGTGAACATTCTGCGCGCGACGGATGCCGGAGAGTTGCTGCCGCGCATGGCAGCGAACGCCGATTACTATTTGTGCCTATGCTGCCCCTATGCCAAGAGGTGCTGGCATGGCGGATAAGATGGACTTCAACGACGCCCGCAAACAAGGCTCGTCTGATCCCCGCGCCAAGCTCGATGCGGCGCAGGTCAAACAGCGCATGGCGGATTGCTATCGTCAAATCCTTGACCATCTTTTGCCAGGCGGCATCTATGTTGGCGAAGAGTTTCATTGTGGCAACATTTCAGGGATGCCCGGTGACAGCCTCAAACTTAGCGTACGCAAAAACAAGATGGGCGTGGGCGAGGATTTTGCCACGGGTCAGAAGTTCGGCGACCTCATCGACGTTTGGAAAGCCGTGCGGGGGGACGATTACTGGACGGCGCTTCAAAACATCGCAGCCTTTCTGAACATTGCCGAGCGCATGCCTGCGCCGAAACTTCAGAAGGTTTCTAAAAATCAGCCCGACATGGGGCATCCCATCGCGCAGCACAATTACACGAACGCGGCTGGCGTGATCCAGCTTGTCGTCTATCGGCATGAATATCAGGAAAACGGCAAGCGCAAGAAGGCCTTCAAGATATGGAACGCGGTCGCGCACAAATGGGAAGCGCCGAAATCAGGACGCCCTCTTTATAACCAACAAGGCATCGCAGACGTCGACACCATCGTTCTGGTCGAGGGCGAAAAAGCGGCGGACGCGCTCATAGACTCCGGCATCCCTGCGACCAGCGCCTTGAGCGGCTCCAACGCCCCAACCGATAAAACCGACTGGTCGCCTTTGGCTGGAAAGCAGGTTTTGATCTGGCCGGACAACGACGCGACGGGATTGTCCTACGCGCAAGCCGCCGCCAAGGCCGTGCTGGCCACTGGCGCGACAAGCGTCGGTCTCCTTCCTTTGCCGCAGGACAAGCCCGAAGGCTGGGATGCGGCAGACGCATGCGCCGAAGGCTTCGATATCCCTGCGTTCTTGGCGCAGCACGTTGAAACGCTAACGCCATCCGAGGATCAACGAGGGCCGTTTCATATCACGGATTGGTCTGCCAGCCGCTTCAAGGCAGGAGAGTCAAAGCCCGTTGAATGGCTGGTCGAAGACGTGATCCCCATGAATTGCGCCGGAATCTTTGCGGCCACAGGCGGCGCGGGCAAAGGCATGCTGATACTCGACCTTTCGCTGAAGGTTGCCATGCCTGGCTTGACGGGCGGTCTTCTTGATATGAAGCCAATGGCGTTCGGCCATCCCGTGACCGCCACGGGCGCTGCCGTTATCTTCGCGGCGGAAGACGATTGGGACGAGTTGCACCGTCGCCTTGATCGGCTTGATCCCGAAGGACGGCGCGAGCGCCCAAACGTGCGCCTCTTTCCCATTCCCTTGCCGAGCGCGTCCGGCCCCATGACTTTGTTCTCAACGTCACCGGAGGGAACAAAAACAACACCGCTCTGGGACATGATCACATCTGAGCTCGCGGCCATTCCCGATTTGCGCCTTGTCGTGTTCGATCCACTTGCCTGCTTTATCAATGTCAGCATCGATGGCGACAACAATGCCGCGCAATACATCCTGAGCATGTTCTCCTTTATGGCGGCGCAGCTGAAAATATCCATCATCCTGTGTCACCACACGACCAAGGACAGCGGCTCGCGCGGCGGGCACAAGATCACGGCGATGGCTGCGCGTAATACCATTCGCGGCGCTTCGGCGCTCGTGAACGGCGGGCGCTGGGCGTATGTTTTCTGGACAGATGAAAAGGCCAATCTGCGCGAGGAATGCAAATGGCTGAACATCGAGTGGGAAGAGGATTTCATCTACAAGGGCGCTCTCGTCAAAGGTAACCTTGGAGGCGACAAGACCATCCACACCTTCACACGCGACAAGAAGACAGGCCTTCTGATCGACCGCACGCATGAGTTCCGGCGTTCGGTCTACGCCCACAAGGATCAGATGCTCGACGGGCTTGTGGAGGCCGTGGACAAGGCGGCGAAGGCGGGTCTGCCCTATACGAAGACGGGCGCGAACAGCCTTTACGAGCGCCGCGAGGAATTGCCCGAACCCTTCCACAAGTTGGGCCGCATCGCGTTCGAAAGCGCGATCCAAAATCTTTTGAACAACCAAATTCTGGTCAAGGCTGCCGTTAAGGGCAGCAAGACTGTCCAATGGCTCGACGTGCCGGACGGCCCCTTCGCTTTGGGCGTTGGCAGCTTTGCCGTGGGAACAAAAGGAGCCGCTCATGAGAATTAGTTTCATCCTCATGCGCGCCGATGTGCCCATCCATTTTGGCAATGGCCCCGTCACTAGTCACTACGTCACTACCCAGTTATGGCTCCTAGTTAGTGACGCTCTAACCCGCAGTTTTGCTCAAAAAACCGTCACTAGTGACGGATCGTCCCTAACTAGGCAAAAAGCTAGGTTTTCTGCGGCCTGCAGCGTCACTGGCCCCCTATATATAAATATATACCCCCCAGTGATGGGACACTGGGGGTATACAAATTTTTCTCTCACACACGATCAGCCAAGCGATGCCCCGCGATCACACGCGGCGCAATTACTTTCGCTTGCCCATTTTCCCCGAAGCAACGAAGGAGGTTCAAGCCATGGCGATGAACATGATCAAGGCGCGTGATGCGAACATCTACTGGCGATACTCCCACACGGGCCGCGTCTACGATGTGCGCGTGCGTGATCGGTACGATCCATGCGAGAGCCGCGTTTGCTCAAGCGGTGCGTATTGGACGGGGTGGAAGCACTCCAGAGGCACAAGCCCCGAAGCGTTGTTCGGTGAAATGCTCTTCCGCTTCGGCTTCACCACGCTTGAGGAAGCGCGCATCGCGCTCCTGCAATTCTCCAAGATCGACAACTGCCAATGGGCGCGTGACATGCTTGAGGCCAGAACTTACGGGAGGGTCGCATGAGCGCCCGTACACGCAAGACCGTGACGGATGTCGCGGATCGGGTCGAGCAGGCGGCATGCACCATGCGCAAGCTGCCCAAGGTCACCGTGCAAGGCTACTTCAACGCTTGGCCGCTTATCGTGCGCGAGGCTATGGAGGCGTATGGTTGGGAAGGCGCGCGCGTTCATCCCGGTCCGCCGTCCGCGCGTCAGATCACCGAGATGGACGAGGTGATGCTCTGGCTCATGTGGTTGGAGCGCGAGGAGGTCAAGCTCGTCTGGCTTCGCGCCAACGGCATGCGGTGGAAGAGTCTTGGACGACTGACGGGGTGGTCTGTGCGTAAGCTGCAGTATGATTGGCAAGTCGCTTTGATGAAAATCGTGCATCGCCTGAACAATCCGAGCGAGAAAACAGCTCTTCCTTACAAGCGCATGATCCGTAATGGATAAGAGAATTTCTGTTTAAAATATCTAACCGATTTATTTGATTGAGAAAACCTTTGCGCATTTTAGTTGTGCGTGTTTTGCGCATTTTCTGGCATAGTTTTGATTATGATCGGGAGACGCACGCACACACGACCCCCACCGCTGCAGCCCATCGCACCCCTTTGAAATCAAAAGGTACTCCCTCGGCCTTCAGCCTATGCTGGCGGCAAGAGCGCGGTAGTTCCCTACATGTAGGGTCAAAAAGTGGGAAGCCACCCCACAGGTTGTGGCTTTCTGTCTTTGGCCTTTCTGTCAAAGAAAACAAAACGTTAAGCCACTTTTCAGGGTGGCTTCTTCATCCGGACTCCTTCGCCAAGGAATCCGGTCCCCACAACAACCGAGGTTGGCTTTGAATGGTCTGGCTCTATCTGCCGCCGGAGGCGATCACGCGCGCTCAAAAAAGGGGCGCGGCTTGTTCGGTCTCTCGCTCTGCGCGGGCGCGGGCGGACTCGACCTTGGCCTCCATCTCGCCATGCCCAGATATCGAACTGTTTGTTATGTCGAGCGGGAAAGCTATGCCGCATCCACTCTCGTGGCGCGGATGGAAGACGAGGCCTTGGATTGTGCGCCTGTCTGGGACGACGTTACCAACTTCAACGGCAAAGCGTGGCGCGGCGTGGTGGATATCATCCATGGCGGCTATCCATGCCAGCCGTTCTCCGTCGCGGGGCGCAAGCTCGGCGACAAAGACCCGCGCCATCTCTGGCCGCACATCGCGCGGATCGTGCGCGAGGTCAGGCCGCCCGTCTGCTTTTTCGAAAACGTCGGCGGACATTTACGGCTGGGGTTCGAACAAGTCCACGATGACCTTCGATCAATGGGTTACCGCGTTAAGGCAGGCCTGTTTACGGCGGCAGAAGTCGGCGCACCACACAAGCGCGAACGGCTGTTCATCCTGGCCTACCGCGAGGGTTTCTTCGGCGAACGAGGCTTCGCGGAAAGAGATCTTGGCTGGGAATCCGAAATATCGCTTGGAGGTGAGCGCGCAGCTTTGGCTCACGCCGCGCGCTCAGGAGACGACGGAAAAGCAGGAAAGCTTCATAAAGCGCAACGGCGACAGGACGGAGCGATGCTTCGGATCGCTGACGGCGCAATCGACGTTATGGCCAACTGCGACGGCAACGGACTCGCTCGTCGGGCGCGCCAGACCGCCGGAGAAAATGATCCGCAAGGACGGAAGAAACGTCCTTCGCACGCCGAGCCTTGCGGAGACGGTGCTGCAGCCGAAGGGCTTTCCGTACACGAAGCAGGATTTGCAAAAGGCAAAAAGCGGCGGCAGATACCGAACAGCAAAAACGCAATGGCCAACGCCGCGCGCGCAGGAACCGGGGAGCACAAGTTCGGATCACGGGATCAGTTTGACGGAGGCCAGCAAAACGTGGCCGACGCCTCGCACGTGCTCGGGCAAAAGGTCGAGCGGCATGAACAGGACGGAGATTGTGGAAGCCTGGGCGACGCCGACAACGCGCGATTGGAAAGACGGTGCGGCGACGGCGGATGTGAAAACCAACTGCCTGCTTGGCCGCCAGGCCCCACGCAGCATGACGAATGGGAACGCGTTCCCGCTGACCTTAAACCCGCTGTTTGTCGAATGGCTGATGGGCTGGCCTATCGGGTGGACAGACTCCGCCTTTGCGGCAACGGCGTGGTGCCGTTGGTCGCGGCTTATGCGTTCTGCACTTTGGCATCTCAAGCAATCAAAGAGAGAAAGTTAACACGATATGACTGATACAACAGATCAGATGGTGCTGCGAGCCGAGTATTGGCCTGTCGAGAAACTCGTTCCTAATCCGCACAACCCACGCAAGCATTCGGAAGAGCAAATCAATCAAATCGCGGTCAGTATAGAAAAGGTTGGTTTTCTCAACCCCATACTTGTTGATACGTCCGCTAATGTTCTCGCTGGGCATGGCCGTTTAAGGGCTGCTAAGAAATTGGGACGACCGACTGTTCCGGTTGTGATATTTGACCATCTGACGGATGCTCAAAAACACTATTATATTGTCGCCGACAACCAATTAGCACTCAATGCGGAATGGGAAAAAGAGGATCTAAACTACATTCTAGCTAAAATAGAGGAAGAAGGGACAGATCTCACTTCGCTTGGGTTTACTGACGAAGAGCTGAATGAAATTCGTTATTACGATGGAGGAGATGAAGGCAACACGGACGCCGATGCTATTCCCGAAGCTCCCGTCGAGCCAAAAACAAAACTCGGTGATATCTACATCCTTGGCAATCATCGTTTGCTTTGTGGAGACAGCACCGTGCTTTCGAACGTCGAGAAAGTCCTCGACGGCGCGCTGGCCGATATGGTCTTTACCGACCCGCCGTACAATGTCGACTATGGCAACACGGCCAAAGATAAGATGCGCGGCAACGACCGCAAGATCATGAACGATAATCTTGGCAAGGGGTTCGAAGCCTTCCTTTACGATGCCTGCGTCAACATGGTGACGGTCTGTAAGGGCGCGATTTACATTTGCATGTCGTCGAGCGAACTGCACACGCTGCAAAAAGCCTTCGTCGCGGCGGGCGGCAAATGGTCGACCTTTGTCATTTGGGCCAAGAACACTTTTACGCTTGGGCGATCGGACTATCAGCGCCAGTACGAGCCGATCCTCTACGGTTGGAAACAGGGCACGGATCATTTCTGGTGCGGCGCACGCGATCAGGGTGATGTGTGGTTTGTAAACAAGCCGACGAAGAACGATCTGCATCCGACCATGAAGCCCGTTGAGCTTGTCGAACGCGCCGTCCGCAACAGCAGCAAAAGCCGCGACATCGTTCTGGACTGTTTCGGCGGATCCGGCAGTACGCTCATCGCTTGCGAGAAAGCTGGGCGTCAGGCACGGCTGATCGAATTGGATCCCAAATATTGCGATGTGATCGTCCAGCGGTGGGAAGAGTTTACGGGGAAGAAAGCAAAACTGGCTTCGACTTCTTAAGCGCAATCGAACCAGCGCATGCATGTGGCAAGCAGGTGATCGTAATCGCCGCTTGACGCCTCAGCCATGAATTCTTTGATCTGATCGCCCGGCACGCCTTCCTTGCGCGCGGCGCGCTGGCATTGCCCAAGCACGGCGAAGGCATTGCCATCGCGGCCGGAAAGCTGGACGCGCACGTCGGGAAAGCGCAAGGCGTTGTCGGGGGATTTAAAACCGACATAGCGCGCGTAACCGTATCCTTCGGGATTGATGTAAAGCTGGCGCCTATCGGGAGCCGTGACTTCGATCACGCTCACGCGACCGTTAAAGTAGCCGCCTTTGCCGAGACACCAAGTGCGGTCTGTAAGAAAGGATTGGACAAGGGCATCGTATTCCTCGGCGGTCAAGGCAGTGGTTTCGCTGACCGTGACGACTTCCGCCCTTAGGCTGTCGTCTCGATAAGCGGCCTCGACATCGGTAATGTCGCGCGGCTTGCTGGCAAAACGCACAAGGATGGTCATTGGTCGGCTCCTTTCATTTAACGCGGTCGATAAGGGTTGCTTTCGCGCCGAGCTTATTTATGAGTGCGTCGAGCGCGCTGCCTCTGTGGCCGCCAATATGCCATTCGCTGATCGCTTCGATCAGAGGAAAGTCTGGTGAGTAGCTGCGGCTGTTCTTGTAATTGTAAATCGTAGCGACCTCTTTGCGCGGAAGCATAACAAGCCAATGCGCTTCGGTTTTAAAGCCGTCGCCTTCCGATGGCTTGCCGAAGATTTCGACAAGGTCGGCATAGGACGCATTAATGCTTCCGATGTAGCAAGTGCCGTCTGCAGGATGCTTTTTGACTTGGCGCGTCTGCTTGCGCTGACGAAGACCCGCATCGTAAGCGGCTTCGAGCGCGGCCTTGATGCCCCAAACGCTGCAGTCGTGGAAATCGAGTTCGTCGCTGTTGCGCGTTTGCAGCGTGCCAATATGAAGATGGTCTGATGCGATTTGTGAAAAAATCTCGTTTCTGGTCATCGCCGCCTCACGCTGCTTTGGTTTCGTGGATTGCTTTTCTGAAATAGCTCTTCCAACCCCTGTCTTGCAGGATGTTGTCGATGTGCTCGGCAATCGCTTCGGGGCTTGCGGGGCCGCCTTTGATGAAGCTTAACTCGTCGGCGAGATGGCGACCGAAGCGCGCGTCAAGAAGATCGCGCGTATGTTCAGGCGTAAGATCAAAGCGTTCTGCAAGCAGTTTGCTCATCGCGTCCCAAACCATCGGCGCATCGTAGTCGCTGCGGACGCTTGTGCCCCAAAATCCCCATTCGGGGTTGGCTGTCGGAAGCGGGTTGTTGTTTTGCATAATGGCCTCCAATAAATGCGTTTCTCATTACATGGTGATGATCGCTCTTCGTCGCAAGATTATCCACTCAATTAGGGATCATATGATTGCGAAGATAAGCGCCGGTTGATTGTTAGATAATCAACCGGCGCGCACGGATTGCTTCATTGCTTGGGTGGTGAGATTTTATAAACGCGTTTGCCGTCTTTCGGCTTTTCGGAAACGATTTGGTAACCACGTTTCTTGCCGAGCGCGTGAGAAATCGCCGAACGCACCGTGTGTTTTTGCCAGCCCGTCGCCTCGACAATCTGGTCGATGGTCGCGCCTTCGGGACGGCTTAACAGTTCTATAACCTTCGTGAGTTTCGTCT
Source organism: Rhodospirillaceae bacterium (assembly GCA_003486725.1). Taxonomy (GTDB): domain Bacteria; phylum Pseudomonadota; class Alphaproteobacteria; order UBA9219; family UBA9219; genus UBA8914. The sequence continues at coordinate 1,266 of DNGD01000206.1, read as the reverse complement.
CCCGCGCAGGCGCGTCATTTGTCGGCTTCATGGCCGCGACGGCGGCAAGACCCGCCTGCATAGGCTCGGAGAGTTTGCTTTCGTCGAGGGGTTTGCCGTTGCCTTGGGCCTTGGTTTTGATCGCGGCCTTGACGATAGTTTTCGGCTTGGATTTGCCTGTTTTGCTTGGTTTTTTGGACATGTTTTGTGTCCTCCTTTCGCCATCATGAACGCTTCATTCGCGGCACTTATCCAGTCAATTGTGAGCAATCAGATGGCTTTCTTCGGCTTATCCCGATCATTAGATGATCGTGCAAAAGCGATGCTGGAGCGCAGGAAAATGACATATGGGAGTCAGTCAACGACAGTTCGCCGATCTGTGGGGCAAAAGTCGCGGCGCGGTGCAGAAAGCCATCGCATCGGGCCGCATCCGGCTTGAAAGCGATGGGACAATCGACGCGGATAAGGCCATCGCGGCCTTGGCGACGAATACGGATCCCGCGCAAGTGCGAGGCAAAGAAAAGCCGAAAGGCAAAGCTGTGCCGGAAGCGGCCATCCGCGCCGTCGGCGATACGCTACGAGAGTCCGGCCACGCGCCCATAACAGGCGGCGGCACGACCTTCGTCCAAGCCCGCACGGCGAACGAAGTTTTGAAGGCGCAAGAGCGCCGCGTCAAACTGCAGAAGCTTAAAGGCGAGCTTGTCGACCGCGCGCAAGCTGTCGCGTTGATCTACCGGATTGCGCGGCAGGAACGCGATGCATGGCAGATGTGGCCCACGCGCGTCGCCTCTGCGCTGGCCTCTGACATCGGCGCGGACACGCATCAGGTTCAGGTCGCGCTTGAAAAGCTTGTGCGCGAGCATCTGGCGCAGCTTGCCGACATCAAGATTGAAATCCGCTCATGATCGCCATCGAAGAAAGCCTCGCCTCGTTCGACGGCGCGGACATGATGTTGCGTAGATGGGCGGATGGCCTAGCGCCCGATCCGGATCTGATGGTTTGGGAATGGGCGGATCTGCATCGCTTTCTCTCGCCGCGCGGCGCAAATGAAGCTGGGCCGTGGCGCACGATCCGCACGCCGTACTTGCGCGAACCTATGAGTTCGCTGTCGCCGTCCTCACCTTATCAGCGCATCGTATTTATGAAAGGCGCGCAACTCGGAGGCACCGAGTGCGGCAATAACTGGATCGGATACATCATTCACCACGCGCCGGGGCCTGCCATGATGGTGAACCCGACGGTCGAGATGGCTCGTCGCTCCAGCCAGCAACGCATTGAGCCGATGAT
>DNGD01000032.1 GCA_003486725.1 Rhodospirillaceae bacterium | reverse complement strand
GCACTGGATATCCAGCGCGAAATGCTGGGCACCATGGTGACCCGTTTGACCTTGGCGCAGGACGAAACCTCGGCCGCCGCCGAACGCAGCGCGGCACGTATTGGCGATAGCACGAGCCAGATCACGCGCCAGATGGAAACACTGGACGAGCAAACGCAAAACGCGCTTGCCTCCATCCGCTCGGCCAGCAGTGGCCTCGGCGAAGAAGCGCTGACCATCGGCCAACACACCAAGCAAGCGGAAGAGCAAATCCGCGACATGCTGAAGGCAACCGGCAATCTGCATGGCGAAGCCAAGGAAATCCGCGAATCCATGCGCGAAGAAACCGACAAGATGATCGATCAGGTTCGCACCGTAGTCGCGCAGCTTGACGCCACCGTCGGCCAGATGAAACAGCAGAGCGGCTCTGTCGCGGGCGTGATGGATAAATCAGCGCTTGATTTCTCGACCATCGCCAAGACCACCAGCGAAACCCTGCAAAAACAGGCGGAAACGCTGGCCTCTCTCTCGACGCAGGCGCATGAAAATATCGGCCTCGTCAACGACAAGATTGCGGAAAGCGTCAAACTGATCGTCGATGCCAGCGATATGACCGAAAAGCACGGTTTGCGTTTGGCCGAAACTGCCGAGAACTCCACGACGCAACTGGTCACACTGATCTCCACGATGACGGAGAGCGATCGCGAGACCCGCGCCATCGTCGAAAAAGCGACGGCTCGTTTGACCGACACGCGCACCACCTTGGAAAAGGAATTGCTCGTGATCGCCGAACTGTCGCAAAAGGCCGTGGAACAAGTGATGGGTGCTGGCTCTGCGCTGGCCATCCAGAGCGATGCTCTGCGCGCGAACCTGTCTTCGTCGGAATCCGCGCTCACGGGTGCCGCCGATCTGGTCCGTCAGGAAACGCTGCAGCTGCCCAACCTTTTGGGTCGCAGCGCCAAGGAAATCGAAGCCGCCGCCAAGGCGTTCAAGGCCGATACGGGCGACATCGCGGACGCGATGGTCAAGAGCGCCGACCGTTGCATCAGCACGGCAGGCGCGGCGCGCGACACGATGATGGACGAAGCCAAGCATCTGTCCGGCGTCGTTGAAACCGCCGACACAACGCTACGCCTCTTCAACGAAGCGCTGAAGTTGCAGGTTGAATCGATCAAGGCTGGCACCGCCGCTCTCAGCGACGAGCAAAAGGAACTGGTTGAGAACGCCTCGGCCACCATTACGCAACTCACAGCTGCCAGCGAACGTTTGGACAAGCTGCGCGACGATACGCAAACGACGGCAAGCAAACTGGCCCGCGAATTCGAGGTTATCGAAGCGCGCGCTGGCGCGACAACGCAGCGTCTGGCTTCTGCCGGCGACAATCTGTCGAAGCAGGTCGAAATGCTGGTCACGATGACCGAAAAGGCCGAAGGCCAGATGACGGGCGCCAGCCAGAACTTCCGCGAACAGCTGGAGCGCGTCCGTGGCGGCGTGCAAACGCAGATCGACGATATCAACCGCGGCCTGATGCAAATCACCGCGCAGCTTGATCGCACAGGCACCAGCCTTCGCGCGGCGATGGCGGGCACCGTTGTCGACGTTGAAAAGATCGCGGTTCGCTTCGATCACACCAGCAAGGAAACGGCCAACCAGCTGACCGACCGTACTGCGCGTATGCGCGTCGCGACCGAGGAAGTGGCGAAGCTGCTGGGCGGCTTTGGCGATCAGATTGATACGCTCCTCTCCCGTTTGGGCAACGCCAGCGAAGGCATCAAGCGCTATGAAGGCGATCTTGTCGGCCATATGCAACAGGCCTTCTCGCATCTGGGCGGCGTCGCGGAGCGTTTGAACTCCACGCGCGTTCTGGCCGACAATGTCAGCGAAGCGGCTGTCAGCAAGCTGGGCGAAGTCGCCGTGCAAGTTGAAAAGCAGATGCGCGCGCTGGCCGAAGGCGGTCAGACGGTGACGGGCATTATCCAGTCTGTTTCTCAAGCCTATGCCGATCAGGTGGGCCGCGTGAACAACAGTGTCGTAAGCTCGCAAGACCAGATCACCTCGATGACCAAGGCAATCGACGAAATGCAGCAACGCACCGACCGCATGCGCGTCACGCTGAAGCTTCAGGGCGATGATCTGCTTGGCTCGCTGGAAAACATTATGCACCAGCTCTCCGGCGCTGGCGACGCGATGAGCGACGCGGTTGACGGCTCGCTTCAACAAAAGGCGATCAACAGCCTCAAGAAAATAAGCTAAAGGCATCAAGTCATGGGATCAGAGAAAAGACGCATTGCCCTTCTAACCAGCGGCGGCGACTGCGCCGGCCTTAACGCCGTCATTCGCGCCGTTGTCATGCACGCCCACACGCTCGGCTGGGAAGTCTTCGGCATCGAAGACGGCACCCAAGGGCTTATCGAGCGCCCCATCCGCGCACGGCAACTGACGCTGGCCGATGTCAGCGCCACGATGCTGCGCCAAGGCGGTACCGTGCTGGGCACGACCAACAAGGGCAACCCCTTCGCCTATCCGATGGCTGACGGCTCAACCAAGGACATGTCCGAGACGATTATCGAAGGCTTCCGCACGCTTGGCTGCGATGCCATGATCGGCGTGGGAGGCGATGGATCGCTGGCTATCCTGCGCAAACTCGCGCAGCAAGGCAATTTCCCGCTGATCGGCATTCCCAAAACCATCGATAACGATCTGGGCAAAACGGAAACCTCGATCGGCTTTGATACGGCTGTATCCGTCGCTACAGAGGCACTGGATCGCCTGCAACCCACGGCAGCCAGCCACGACCGTATCATGGTTCTGGAGGTCATGGGGCGCGACGCTGGGCACATTGCGCTGGCGGCGGGCATCGCAGGCGGCGCGGACGTGATTCTGATTCCCGAAATTCCCTATTCGCTCGACAAGATCGCCGCGCACATCAAATCCATCCGCGAAAATGGGCGCAACTTCGCCCTCGTCGTCGTTTCCGAAGCGGTCAAGACCGTGAACGGCGAGACGCTGATGGTTTCTTTCTTCGGCGGCCAGCAACGCCTTGGCGGTATTGGTCATTATATTGGCGCAGAAATATCGAACCTGTGTCAGGCCGAAACACGCGTGACCGTTTTGGGCCATGTGCAACGCGGCGGGCAACCCAGCGCGCAAGACCGCATGTTGGCCTCGGCCTTTGGCGTGCATGCCGTGGAGCTCATCCGCACCGGTCAATACGACCGCATGGTCGCTTGGTCGAACAGGCAAGTTGTTGATGTTCCAATCCTTGAAGCCATTAACAATTACCAAGTTGTTGATGCCAATGGATCGCTCGTCAAAACCGCGCGCGGCCTTGGGATTTGTCTGGGCGATTAATCCCCTTCTCTTTTCCTTTTGTTATGATTTTTTCACAATTTTCAGGTATACTGGAGGTTCGTGACGATAGCATCAGTTTATCAAAAAAGGAGAAGCCTATGCCCTTTACGCAGCGTATCGAGTCCTTGAAAAAACGCCACGCAGAAATCGAAGAGCAACTCCACCTTGAAGAAGCCAGACCAGCCAAAGACGAAGTCAAAGCTACCAAACTGAAACGCGACAAACTCTCCTTAAAGGAAGAGATCCTCCGCTTGGAAGCGCAAGGAGTCGCAGCATAGAACTCTCTCGTCGAAAAAATTAAATCCAACACCTGATCGCGCCCCTTACAGGTGGCGCGCAACGAAAAAAGGCCGGACTGCAAAGTCCGGCCTTTTTTATCAGGTTTTATTATCGAGAATAATTCGACCTGTTAGAATCGACTATCCACTGCGTATATTATCCGAACTTGTGCTTTGTTGTTTCTACCGCTGCCGCCTTGGGCGAGGTTGCAGGGGGTTGGGGTGTCGGAACAACACCGCCATTATCCACCTTGGGAAGAGCCGCAAACTTATCGGCTTTTCCACAAAGGACGAGCCGCTGACCATTTTCGAGCATGTAGAACAGTACGGGCTCAGGATATACGAACAATTCTTCATCCTTGTTTGTATTTGGGTCGTTCATTTTGTCTTTAACGTCCGCATCATACATTGACCTAACCGCACGGTAGGTTGCCAATCCAAGTTCTGCAGCAATACATTTCTTAAAGTTGGCTTCGAATGTTTTGTGATCCTCAGAGTTCTTCATGTCCTGCAAGGGAAGGCCCATGCTCTTGTAGTGCGAGAAAACATCCTTTTTATAGGAGAACCCATCATCATCTTTGAGGTTAATCATAACTTTGTTGTAGAGGTATGAAGACTCTCGCGCCTTATCAACGATTAAATCTTCCGTTCCTTCTACAAGCGCCTTCGCCTTTCCCGCTCCAGCGTTAAAGTCGTAGATTGCGTCAATTAATTCCCCACCGCTCATTTGCCGTATTTGGACGACATTGACTCCGGGGTCTTGCTCACTAGTACCTCGGTAGTGACGCAACAACCCAAGATATCGATCAAGAGCTGTGAGTGGGCGTCCGTTCGGAGCAGACACCACACCCCCTAACTGTTTCAGTGAGAAAGTATCTCCCGACTCATCAACATTTATATCCGGGGGATCCGATAGCGCATTGGTCGAGGCGATGACTCCATTCACTGGGGCTTGCTTTTTGGTGTTGTCATTCCGGTTCAGCGCTTTGTTTTCTTCATTCTTCTTTGCCCATTCATGCTGAGCAATAGATTCAACACGAATTTCGGCCCACGTTTGCGCGGGTAAATGCTTGGCAATTTGCAAAAGCCTTTCTTCATAATCTGGGTCAGTTGGTAGGGGGAGAGGCTGCATCGGCTCTCCGACTTTTGTCAGGATATAACGTCGCCCATCCTTGGCCATATGATTAAAAACGTAGAAGGGCGTCGTTATGTCGCCCAACTTCTTACATTCTTCTGCCGAAGCTTTATAATCAATTTCGCCTTGGTGCATGGCCATACATGCTTGAAACTTCTTATCATCAGCCATGCCGTCAAGCGGTATGCCATAGCGTTTCTCAAAATATGAGAAGTCCGGTTCGCTTCCGTTTTTATATACAATATCGTGAACATGCTCGTAGAGATAACGGCGCTCAATCGCCATCTCGACAAAACTCTCATTAAAGTTATCCAGTAAGTACTGACGCCCCTTCTCTTCCCCCATGCTGCAATAAGCATAGATGGCTGCCATGGCACCGCAGCCACTGTGCTGGCGCGCGTAGAAAGAGGCAACGCCTTCTTTTGCAGCCCTCGCGTGAAGAGTCTTAATATCAGTTTTTAGAATATGAACGAACTCACCGTCTCTATTCCGTATCCTATCAGTTGTGAATCCCCCTGGTTCTCTCACATNNGGTGTTTTCGCGGGAGTCAGAGCAGCAACTACAGTACTTGCTATGCGGCATTCTATCGCTGCCAATCAGATATTCTTCGCGAATTGGATCATGAACGCCTTGCTCAAGTGACATGACGGCGATCGCATTATTAATCGAAGCCTGAATTCTCTTTTGCGTAAGTGGGTGCGGGTTAGTAGATTCACACAAACCAAAAATGTCGTCCATTGTGTATTCTTGAACGTTATCCATCTGACTTCTCCAAATTTTTTGCCGATAATGCCGTGCTTGAAATCACAGATCATTATGGCGCGTTGTGGTTTTTTTCTCGTTAACAACGGGTAAAAAATCTGTTGATTCTTTGCCTCTTGTTACCTTGGCTGTGTCATATACCCGCGCCGGCCCAAAAGGCAAGTTTAGGCAATAGTTTCATAACTTTATGCACAAGAAATGTGCCCAATTTACAAGGCCGTTAACCCTTCACGCCGCTATCATATTGGGATTCAAGGACGTTCAAAACGACATGGTTAACAACGCGTTTTTAACAATTTGCTCGCTCGGCAGGCTGCCATCCACAATCTGCCAGTTTGGGGAGATCGGCGGGGGCAAATCGCCCTCCCGCTCCAAAACGCCCAGACAGGCATCGGAGGCACGCCCTTTTTCGACGCTTAGGTAATCGGCGCGCCCTGATCGTTCGACCTATCCATTTTTTAAACCGTCATCACGATCAAGCCGCGCAATGATGGTTATAATAATACGCCTGACGCGTTTCACCACCTTCCCATCCCCCTCCCTTCCCGCTAATCTGTGATTCATGGTTGCTTATATCCTTCGCCGTTTGCTCCTGATGATCCCCACCTTGCTGGGCATCATGGTGCTTAACTTCCTGATCGTTCAGGCTGCCCCCGGCGGCCCCATTGAGCAGATCGTCGCCAAGCTGCAAGGCAATGCGGTGGAGGCCACCGCGCGTGTGTCGGGCAGCGGCAGCGATACGGCCAGCGCCGGCCAAAACATGCGCGAGAACAACACGGTCAGCGCGTCCGTTTCCTCGCGCTACAAAGGCGCGCAGGGCGTCGACCCTGAACTGATCCTAGAGCTTGAAAAACAGTTCGGCTTTGACCAGCCGATGCATGTGCGTTTTTTCAAGATGATCGGGAATTATATCCGGTTTGATTTCGGCACGTCCTATTTCCGCGATGAAAAGGTGCTGGATCTTGTCGTCTCCAAGATGCCCGTGTCCGTCTCACTGGGGCTTTGGACGACGTTTATCGTTTATCTCGTCTCCATACCGCTGGGCATTCGCAAGGCGGTGCGCGATGGCTCACCCTTCGATATATGGACGAGCGCCGCGATCATCGCAGGCTATGCCATCCCCAGCTTTCTGTTCGCCGTTCTTCTCATCATCGTGTTTGCGGGCGGGCGTTATCTGGATTGGTTCCCGCTGCGCGGCCTTGTTTCCGACAATTGGCAGGATATGAGCTGGCTGGCGCGGATCGGCGATTATTTGTGGCACATCACCTTGCCTATCACGGCCATGGTGATCGGTGGTTTTGCGAGCCTGACCATGCTCACCAAAAATTCGTTTCTGGATGAGATCAGTAAGCAATATGTCCTGACCGCCCGCGCGAAGGGGCTTTCCGAAAACCGCGTGCTGTACGGGCATGTGTTCCGCAACGCGATGTTGATCGTGATAGCGGGCTTTCCGGCGGCGTTCATCGGCG
>DNGD01000246.1:3401-3603 GCA_003486725.1 Rhodospirillaceae bacterium | reverse complement strand
GCCTGCGCGAGCGTCACGGGATTGGCGGGATTAGACGGCACCAGCTTGCAGATTTTATCGACATAGCCATAGGGCATCGCGAGCACGCGGCCAACATCGCGCAGCACTGCGCGTGCCTGCAACTTACCATAAGTGATAATCTGCGCGACGCGGTCAGCGCCGTATTTCTGCTGAACATAGCGGATCACTTCGTCGCGACGCA
>DNGD01000246.1:0-3392 GCA_003486725.1 Rhodospirillaceae bacterium | reverse complement strand
GGATTCAAAAAACGCTCGAACAGCAAACCAAAGCGGATGGGATCCAGATCGGTAATCAGCAGCGACCATGCGACAACCGAACCCGCCCCCGAACCGCGACCGGGCCCGACAGGAATATTATTCGCCTTCGACCATTTGATGAAGTCGGACACGATCAGGAAGTAGCCTGGGAATCCCATATTGATGATGACGTTCAGCTCAAATGCCAGACGATCTTCATAGACTTTGCGGTCTGTTATGCCGGCGGCATCCAGACGGTTCTTCAGGCCTTCCTGCGCCTGTGCCTGCAGCTCCTCCACTTCCGTACGCGCCGTTTCCATCGGGAACGGCGGCAGGATGGGGCGGCGCTCTTCTGGCATAAAAGCGCAGCGTTTAGCAATCACCAACGTGTTATCACAAGCCTCCGGCAGATCGGCAAACAGCGCGCGCATTTCGGCGGCCGATTTAAAGCGATGGTCCGGTGTCAGGCGGCGGCGATTGGATTCCGCCACCACGCGCTTGTCGGAAATGCACAGCAGCGCATCATGCGCTTCGTACATGGACTCGTTGCCGAAATAGACATCATTCGTCGCGACAAGCGGGAGATCATGTTTGTAGGCGAGATCAACCAACGCGGCTTCGATTTTCTGTTCGCTAACGCCGCCCTCGCCGCCATGATGGCGCGTGAGTTCAACATAGAGGCGATCATAAAATAAATCGCGGAGTTGCGTCAGCTGCGCCTCGGCGGCTTCTTTCTGGCCATCCAGAAGCAAGCGCCCCACGGCGCCGTCAATGCCGGCGGTCAGCGCTATCAAGCCGCCCGCATGCCGCGCCAGTTCTTCATAGGTGATGTAGGGATCGGGACGGTCGGTGACCAAAAAAGATTGCGTCACGAGCGCGCACAAATTGCGATACCCCAGTTCATTTTGAACCAGCAAAACAATCTGGTCATACAGATCGCGCCGCGCGGGAAGCTTGCCCGTTTGATCGGGGCGCACGATGGCGAGCTGACACCCGATGATCGGCTGCACGCCCGCGCCCGAAGCCGCCAGCGAAAATTCCAACGCGCCAAACAAATTGCCTTTGTCCGTCAGCGCAACCGCGGGCATGTCCTGTTGCAAACAAAGTTTGATGAGATCCTTGCGCGCCGTTGGCTTGCCATCCTTGCTTTTGGCTTCCACCACGCAGATGGCACCTTCCGCCAATGAATAGGCAGAGTGCACGCGAAGATGGATAAAATCGGCAAGTGACATGGGGTGGATTCAGGGGGTTAGGGTTTAAGGAGCACAAACAAAAAGGGCGTTCCTCCCTTCTATCCACCGCAACCTTTCGTTCCAAAAGTACGCGAGGAAAAACCTATTTTCCATTCATCAAACGTGAGGGACTCTGTTGTGTCTGTGTCAAGCGTGCGAAAAAAAACGGCATGCTCTCGTCCGCCCAGCTCCCATTTCTGAAAAGAAGAAAACTCGGAAGCATCCAAGACGCCGTCGCGGTTGGCATCTTTTCTTTCGAAAGATTCCCGCTGTCTCTTTGCCAATTTTTCGGGCGTGTTATCTTCCGCGCCGCACGCCCACGCGGACGCCGACCCCAAAAGCGCAGCAGCACACAAAAAAACAATCCAACGTTTCATCTTGTCTCTCTATTCAGAATGAACGCGCGCTACACACCAGAGATCAACGCACCATCGAAGTTAAGGATTGGGAGACAGAACACAAGAACAAAAAACGGAAGGCGCGTTAACCATGCTGCGCTCTAAACTTCGCCCATTTTTGGTTCCGCAAAATGACGGTTCATAATATCGTTTGTTTTCAATGGGATGCATTAGGTCGTCGATTTGTTAACTATCGTTGTATTTCATATACTTATATAGTTAAAGCGTGAAAACAGACTCGAAAAGCGTCTCTTGGTAGGCATGAATCGCACGTACGGGCTCCAAATTTCCAAGATTCGTTGATTCTAAACACTTTTTTCTGACGTTTAAGGGGGTGTTTTTGAGGGGTGTTTAGGGGTGTTTTTAGCCCGTCATCACAAGGCACAAAGTGCGCACTTCCTTCACCTCGCTTTTTCGACGAGCCATGAAATAAGTCCAGCATCAAGAACCATTTTGGCAAGTTGCTCTGCATCAATGATGGTAACTTTCTCCTCATCACATTTTATGACACTCTTTTTTGCCGTATGATAAACAAAAAACATTCTGCCAAATTGGCTCATCTCTTGAAAAGTATCTAGATACTCATCGTCGAATTCGGTTTGATTAGTTTCAGTCTTAACTTGAATAAACGCCTTTTCCCCTGTTGTTGGTAGCACAAGTTCCATATCAATTGTTTTTTCTGTGCCGCCGACAATGCTAAGGCGACGCCACCCACTTGTTGTAAAAACAAGATCAACAAGTAGCTCAAAGTCTTTTGGCGTCAACTGACGCATCATTTCCACAATGATGAGGCACAATTCCTCGCACAACTTTTCCGCCTTTTCAACGGAGGGGGTTTGTATAGCATTAATCCGCCGAAGCGCGTAGCATCCAGCTTCATTTCCTAGCTCGCAGATGGTTCCCTTAAATCCTGCAGTTTTAGTAAGATTCCCAGAGAGGACGCTTACATCAAGCAACTTTCCATTTATATCTTTTGATTGCCAACCCGATAATGTTTTCCTGTATGTTCCATTCCCATCTGAATGTTTGACGGGTGATTGCGACGGGTCCACAAATGCCCACCACATTTTCCTTTTACTAAACGTAATCCATAGCGTTTGCCCATCGTCCAGAAAAAATGAACGCACCTGATTTAGATAATTTGTTATGGTTCCCTTATTCTTGTCCTGATAACAGCTGATAATTTTCTTTTCCCAATCGTTGCTGGGAAAAAGGCTCACGTACTCTTGCGATCTAAAACCTAACCGTATTATTCCCTTCTCAAAACACTCGCTTTCCCACGTCCCTTTGCGCCCAAGTTTAATGTAACGAACACAGTTTGCTTTTATCTGGGTTGTTTTCACAGCATCCATCTTTCAAAACTGAGACCATTATTATCAGAAAACAAACGGGATCCCCGCTTTCGCGGGGATGACGTTGCGGGGTAACGGCAAGCGATACCCCTGAATCCCGAAGGCTGAATCCTGAACGCCGAACCTGTCCCCCGAAGCCTTGGCGTAGGGGGATGTTTCCCTTAGAACGGAATGTCGTCGTTCAGGTCGGGGAGAGAAGAACCACCGCCTCAGCTGCCGCCTGATGAGCCGCCACCTTCAAACGAAGGCTCGCCGCCGCCGCCATAACCACCGCCGCCTGATCCCTTGCTGTCAAGCATGGTTAGTTCGCCGCGATAGGGGCGCAGGACGACTTCGGTCGTATATTTTTCCTGACCGTCTTTGTCCGTCCATTTACGGGTTTCCAGCTGGCCTTCGATATAGACCTTCGC
>DNGD01000201.1 GCA_003486725.1 Rhodospirillaceae bacterium | reverse complement strand
GGTTTGTCCAAATCGCTAGGCATCCCGCTGGACGTGTAACAATCCTCATAGGCATCCACGATGCGCGAGCCGATGATACCGTGCATCTCGTTCAGCTGTGTGACGGGCAGAACGCTTAGGCGCTTGCCTTTATAGAACGCACCCGCGCCTTTTTCGGCCGTAATGAACTCTCTTGAAGTGGGATCATAGAGCCACGCGGCAATCGTTTGATTTTGTTTTGCGAGAGCAACAATGACCCCCAAAACGGGTTCACCGGCTATAAAAGCCTTGGTTCCATCCAGTGGATCGACGATCCAGACGGGTTCTTCGCCTAAAAACGAGTCCAAAACACCCGAATCAGACGCGAATCGCTCCTCTCCCACCAGTTTTGAGGGGGGTAACAGGTCAAAAAGGCGCTGTTGGAGGGCTGATTCGGCCTCGATGTCGGCAATAGTGACGGGGCTGTGGTCGGATTTGAAGTGTATGTCGTGGGATTTCAGAGCACGAAAGCGCGGCAGAATATACTGATCCGCGACTTCGATGATGGCTTTTTCAACCGATTCGCTCTTTATGTTTAACATTAGCAATCTGTCCGAACTTACTGGTAAACCTACCAAAATCGGCGGGCTCTAATGTGACTTTCAGGTGCGTTTTTGTGCGCTTATCTTGCTTTTCCACAACACGCCCGTGACCATAAAGCCAAGCCAGCGCCGCGCCGTCACTGAGCGGCAATTCGATTTCGTAGATTTGCGTGCGCGCCGCGAGCTGATCATCCAGTAAAGACAGAAGATCGTCAATCCCCTCACCCGTCAGCGCAGACACCGCCACCACGCCGCCACGCGCTTGCGGACGTATCCCGTCAAGCACCAACGCATGCTGGCTGTCCCACGATTGGCGCGTGGCGTAATCGCGTAAATTATCGCGCTCATCTTCGTCAAGCAAATCGGATTTATTGAGAACCTCGACCAGACGCACATCGTCTTGCTCAATACCCAAATCGGCCAGAATACCCTCCACCGACTCTTTTTGTTGGCGCGATTCCGGATGCGTGATGTCGCGCACATGAAGGATCACGTCAGCCAACTGCACTTCCTCCAGCGTCGCACGGAAGGCATCGATCAGATGGGTCGGCAGGTCGGAAATGAATCCGACGGTATCGGACAGGATCACCTCATGTCCGCTGGGCAGCTTGATCCCGCGCATGGAGGTATCGAGCGTGGCGAACAGCATATCCTTGGCCAGCGCCTGCGCACCGGTCAGGCGGTTGAACAAGGTCGACTTGCCCGCATTGGTATAGCCCACCAGCGCAACGGTCGGATGCTCCGCCCGTTGCCGCGCCTCACGTTGAAGGCCGCGCGTGCGGCGCACTTGGTCGAGTTCGTCCTTTAGCTTGCTGATGCGCTGCGTGATCAGGCGGCGATCGATTTCCAGCTGCGATTCACCGGGGCCGCCCATAAAGCCGAACCCGCCGCGCTGCCGCTCAAGGTGGGTCCATGACCGCACCAAACGCGATTTCTGGTAATTGAGCGCCGCCAACTCCACCTGCAGCTGGCCTTCTTTTGTGCGTGCACGAGCACCGAAGATCTCAAGGATCAAACCGGTGCGATCGATCACTTTGCACTGCCACGCTTTTTCAAGGTTGCGTTGCTGCACCGGCGTGAGCGTGTGATCGATGATCACAAGGCTGACATCATTCTCTTTGACATAGGTCGCGTATTCTTCAACAAGGCCGCTGCCGAGCAAGGCCGAGGGCGTCGGATGCGACAGATTAAACGATTGCGCATCCACGACGTTAAGGTCGATGGCTTGCGCCAACCCCACAGCCTCATCAATCATCAGATCAAGCTCACGCGCGTCACTTTGGCGCGAGGCCATACGAAGCACCGGCTTGAGGATCAGCGCGCGCACGCCGTGACGCACCCCGTCGATGTCAAGGGATTGGTCTATCTCTTCAGGTTGTTTCTTGCTCAATACATTCTTCCATGCCGCCGAAAACCTGCACAGGGACGTTCGGCATAATTGTTGAAATCGCATGCTTGAAAATAAGCTGCGCGTGACCGTCGCGGCGCAAGAGCACCGAGTTGCTGTCAAAGCACGTTATCATACCTTGCAACTTGACGCCATTGACCAGAAAAACCGTGGTCGCAACTTTGTCTGTCAGGAGTGAATTTAAAAATACGTCTTGAATCGTCTCAACCATATAACCACCGCTTTCCATTTTTGTCCTAAGTGTAGGTATAATTATTAATCCAATTTTTCAAAGTGTTGCAATCAAAAAAATGCAACCGGATACCAAGACCCCGCGCCGAGGCTATATCCCCCACCAAGACAGGGGTGCATCCGCTACGCAAAGAACACTCCACATCGGCATGCGTATCGCCCACAAACCAGACGGCGGGATCGTCGGCTTTCATCCCCACCGAAGAGAGAGCAACATCGACAGGCATGCGGTCCGGTTTGTCGCGTTCGCAGTCCATGGAACCGATAATCGCCTTGAAAAACGGCCTCCAGCCCAGATGATCGACTTCCTTGTTCAGGATCTCATTCTTCTTCGTGCTGACGATAAACATCGGGATGCTAGCGTTGTGAAGGCACTCAAGCAACTCGGGAGCCCCCTTCATAACCACAAGTTGTTCAATGTGAACCGCGTAAAAACGGTCATAAAAAATATCGCGCATCGCCTCCCACTTGTCCCCGAACCATTCGGGGAAACTAACGCGCAAAGGACGGGCGGACTTCACGCGCGCCTCGGGTACCGTCCAGGTTTCAAGGCCGTTCATCGCGCGAACTTTGTTCAACGCATCCGTAATCGCGCCCCAATTGTCGATTAGCGTGTTATCCCAATCAAAGATCACGGCTTGCGGGGCAGGAATGCTTTTCATCACCCCGCCTTTGCGTAAGCAGGTCCATGAAGAGCTGCGGCGCGCGCTTCAAAGGCCTCCACCATTTTTAAAAACGCGCGATCAAAGAACGCATCCATCATCACCCCCAGCAACATCGAGCGAAAGCGGAAATCGACAAAGAATGTCACCTCGCACTGTCCGTTCGGCGCAGGGTCGAATTGCCACCGGTTGCTAAGGTGCGCCAACGGGCCTTCGACATAATTCACATCGATCGATCGCGGGCGATCCAGCCTGACCACCGAGGAAAAAGTGTCGCAAACGGACCTGTAGCCGACCAGAAGATCGGCGCGCAGCCCCGCCTCCGTCTGGTCGTAAACGCGTGATTGCTGACACCACGGAAGAAACTCGTGATAACGTGAAACATCGGCAACAAGGTCGAACAGTTGCGTTGGTGTATAGGGAAGAACCTTTTTCTCAAGGTGGCGCGGCATACGTCCAAAAACCCCTTAACTCTTTACTGACAAATTATAGTCTGACATGTACTATAATGTTCCAATGTATCGAGTCTTACAACAAAGTATATCCATGAATCCAGTCCGCGCCCTTATTCGTTTTTCGCTGCTATGGATGGGGCTGGCTCTCTTTTTGGCCATAACGCCCGCCTATGCGAACGGCATGCAGGCTCCCTTGCCCGATTCACCCTTGGTGCGGATGATCACGCAAGCCCCCTCGCCCTTTGGCGCGTATGAAATCGACAAAGAGGCTCTGTTTCAACTCTATCAATTGCGAAAATTCGCCCCAGCATGGGATACTCAGTCGGAAAACAGTCGTAAAGCCAACGCAGACTTCCTTGAGTCGTTAAAGAACTTCGTCGCCTATCACGGGCTGGATGAAACGCAGCTCCCCTTTTCGCAGATGGCTTCCCTGATCGAAGAACCGGACGCGCCGGACGCAGCAGAAAAGCTCGAGATTTTGATGACGGACAGCTTGATCAAACGGGCGCGGCGGATCAATGGCGAGGATGTTTCTCTTGCCTATATCTACACCGGCTGGGAGTTCGAGCGTCCCTCGCGCAACATCGTGAGTGAACTTGCAGCCTCGATTAACGATAATTTGTTGAACGAATATTTCGCCGCGCAAGCGCCGCAAGACGTGGATTACAAGCTCCTCGCCACGGCGTTGAAGTCCTATCGCGAGCTTGAAGGCAAAGGCGCATGGCCTGTTATTGCCGCCGGAGAGATCATCCGCGCGGGCGACAGCGATCCCCGCCTGCCCGTCATTCAAGCGCGTCTGGAAGCTGAAGGTTACACCTTCCCACCGAGGCGGACCGGTGAAAGCCCACAGCTCCTTACCGCCGCTTTTCAAGATGTGATTATCACCTATCAAGCACGAAATATGCTTGAGGCTGACGGGAACATCGGCGCCAAAACCCTTACCGCGATGAATAAATCGCTGGATAGCCGGATCGGGCAGATCACCGCAAATATGGAGCGCAAGCGCCACATGCCACGCGTGTTTCCGGCGCGCTACGCGATCGTCAACATCGCCGGCACCTCGGTCAAGGTTATCGACAACGGCCAAGTCGTTTACCACGAACCCGTTATCGTGGGACGCGTCGACCGCAAGACTCCCTTTATCCAAAGCGAGATCCGCAGTGTTATCTTCAACCCCTCGTGGCACGTTCCCGCCAAGATCGCGCGGGAGGATATCCTGCCCAAACTGCGCAAGGATCCGCATTATCTTGAGAAAATGGGGTTTGTGATCAACGGCAGCGCGGACGATCCGCACGGCAGCATGATCGACTGGAATGAAATCGACAAAAGCGAATTCAATTTCCGCCTGCGCCAATCGCCGGGTGATTTAAACTCGCTGGGGCGCATCAAGTTCGACTTTGATAACCGCTTTGCGGTCTACATGCATGGAACGCCGCATGAGGAGCTGTTTGCCAAAGTCGACCGACATCTCAGCTCTGGGTGTATCCGCCTGAAAGACCCAGAGGCTTTCGCCGCGATCGTTCTGGCCGACAATGAAGGAGAATGGACAGAGGAAAGAGCGCAAGGCGAAATTGATAAAAGGAAGACCCACTGGTTGAAGGTCGCCACGCCCTTGCCGCTATATATCGTCTATGAATCGGCGTTCTTCCCGACTCCCGACAGCCCGATTCACTTTGCACCGGACCGCTATAACTATGATCGTCTCTTGCTGGACGCGCTAAAAAATGAAGAGAGCTAGCCGAATCAACCATATATATTTCAATGGATTGCAAACTTTATCCACAGGGCATTCTCTTTAAACTTGAATATTTACCAATTTGGGATTACGACATCCGCACAATATCTTGTAGACAACAAGTGCGCATTGCATGACTGAACTTCTCAATCCTCAACGTCGGCGTTTCATACAGATGGGCCTTTTAGCCTCAACCTGTGTTGTTGCGACCCCATCGACTGCGCTCGCGGCGCTCGCCTCGTCTGCCAAGATGAAGGAGCTGGCTTTCCGCAATCTTCACACCGATGAGAAGCTGCGCGTGACCTTCTGGAAAAACGGCTCGTTCGACCGCGCAGCGATGCAGAAAATCCACCATATCCTGCGCGATCACCGCTCTGGCGACGTCCACCCCATTTCGGCCAATTTGATCGAGATGCTGTACAGTCTCCAGTCCAAACTCCGCACCGATTCAATGATCGAGATCATTTCCGGCTACCGCTCCCCCAAGACGAATGCGATGCTGGCTCGCCAATCCGATGGTGTTGCGCGGCAAAGCTATCACACCAGAGGGCTGGCCACGGACATCCGGATGGAGGGTGTTTCGCTGCGTCAAATCCAGACCACCGCCCTGTTTATGCGGCGTGGCGGCGTCGGCTATTACCCCCGATCCGACTTCGTCCATGTCGATGTCGGCCCCGTACGCCGCTGGGGTTAGGCCCGAACTTCCACAAAAACGTTACGGTTAATAGGCGTGTCGTTAACGCGCTATAACCCTATGATTCGTTTAGATCATTGTTTAACAATGCCTTGTTATTATTAATATTTTTGTTGTTTTTCCCGATTCGAAACTGTTGCACGGCGGTCAAAAACAGGCAATAGTCCCCCTATAAACAGACTACACATACAGACTGTATTTTGCAGATCGAGAATGTTTCGGGAAAGAAAAGAATGACGGTACAAATCACTACATTGCCCAATGGGTTGCGCGTTGCCACGGACACTATGCAGGATGCCGAGAGCATGGTCATCGGTGCATGGGTCGGCGTAGGCACCCGCCACGAACCTTGGAATGCCAACGGCATCGCCCATTTGACCGAGCACATGATGTTCAAGGGCACCAAACGCCGCTCGGCCTATGCGCTGTCCAAGACCATCGAGAAGAATGGCGGGGCGATGAACGCGTATACGACCCGCGAGGAAACCGCCTATTACGCCCGCGTACTGCCCGAAGACGCCGACCGCGCGGCGGATATTATCGCCGATATGCTGCTGCGCTCGGTCTTTGATGCCAAGGAGCTGGACCGCGAACGTCAAGTCATCATTCAGGAAATTGGCCGCGACCGCGACACGCCCGAAGACCATATCTATGATCTGATGCATGAAACCGCCTTTCCGCGCCAGAAGCTTGGCCGCTCCATCCTTGGCACCGAGGATGTGATTGAGCGCCTGCCCCGCGAAAAGGTCGTTGATTACGTCAATAAATACTACCATGCGGGCAATATTGTTATCGTCGGGACGGGCAAGATTGCCCATGACGAGCTGGTCGCACTGGCGCGCCGCTATTTCAACCGCCTCCCTTCAGGCGCTCCGGCCAAGATCGAGCCCGCCAAGATCAAGGGCGGCCAAAAGAGGCTGACCAAGGAGACGGAACAGCTCCACCTGATGATGGCCTTCGCCGCGCCAAGCCTGCACGCCAAGACGGCTCCGGCGGCAGGTCTGCTGGGCACGCTTCTGGGCGGCAGTTCTTCCTCGCGTCTGTTCCAGAAGGTGCGCGAAAAGCGCGGTCTGGTTTACAATATTTCGACCTATCACGCGCCGTTTCAGGATACCGGCCTGTTCTGCCTTTATGCCGGAACCGATCCCCAGCGTGTCAAGGAACTGATCCCCGTCGTGTGCAAAGAGCTGAAGGACGTCACCACCCGCGTGACAACCAGCGAGCTGAACCGCGCGAAGGCGCAAGCCCGCGCCGATTTGCTGATGGGTCAGGAAAGCGTGATGCGCCGCGCCGAGATTTTGGGACACCAGGTACTGACCTATAACAAGGCCATTCCGATGCAGGATACACTGGGCGATATCATGAAGGTGACGGAAGCGGAAACTCAGGCCATCGCCGCCAAGATCCTGTCACGCGCACCGATCCTGACCGCTCTGGGTCCAATTGACGGCATAGAATCCTATGCCGCCATAAAGGACCGGTTGCATTAATTCCCGAAGATGCCGTTAAACAGCCCCTTCTTCTCTTCTTTTTGAACAGGGGCTGGTGCGGCTGGCGTTGACGCAGCCGCCGGTGCCGCCTTTGGTGCAGTCGCTGGCGTCGTGGTCGCTGGTGCCGTCTTTGTTTCCTTGGTTGGCGAGACAACTGGAGCCTTCACACCCGCAGGGGCCGCTTCGGTCTTTGTCCCCGTCTTAGCGCCGTTCTCCGGCTTCTTTTCTGTTGTTTTCTCCGGCGTTTTCACCGTCGCTTTGGCATCGGGTTTTGCCTCTGGTTTCGCTTCGGTCTTCACGGGGGCCTTTTCCGTCGTTTTAGGAGCCGCAGCAGGTGCAGTCTTTGAATCCACCACAGGTGCTTTGACTGCGGCAGGAGCGGTTTCGGGCTTTACTTCTTTTTGGGTCTTTGCTTCGGCTTCTTCTTTTACCTTTGCATCAGCTTCGGCTTTTACTTTTTCTTCGGC